>DASPJQ010000725.1:0-9262 GCA_035628535.1 Flavobacteriales bacterium
TAAGTACGCATATGGCTTGTGAAGGCAGGAGTTGGAAGGGTTGTAATAAAAAGGAATTGAACAGCGAAAAACAAATACCGACACTGCAACAGATACAGGCCAATATGAAAATTGTTTTTTTTGGTTTTATTAAATTGAGGAAAATGCATGTATGCAATAACATTTGAAGCGGGACCGACACATGGTAGGGAGGATTGCCGTATCCAAAGACCGATATGAATACCCGGGTTGATACTTCGCAACTAAAAACAATCACTATGAGTATGACAAGCAACTTTATGGGCATGGTCAACGCATGGTAACGCCTGATGCCAAAAAGTATGACAAGCAATAAAAGCAGCAGGTATAAAAAATATCTTGTTGTCAATTGGCGACCACAAGATAACAAAAAAACGGACGTGCTGTTAAACCGGTTGACTCTCAATATTGGCTGCACATTTATCAGGAAAGGCATCGTAAAAATCATAAACCGCGTTGGTTTGCATCTGGTTGTACCAAAGCTATGCAATTTCAGACGGGTGAAATAAAGACCGTGTGCTTTTCAGGGATTTTCTTCGGTAACAATACAGGATTTTTCCTGTTTTTAATGTTATTTCTGTTCAAACGAAAACGGCTGTTCAAAAATGTATGCCAAAAGCATCACCATAAAACACCCAATGATGTTTAACCATAAAAAAGCTACCAGCTCATTGTATCCGGCATAAACAATAAATACTTCGGCAATGCATGCTGCGGCAAATACCGCATTGCCGCCCACCTTTTTCAAATAAAAAGCCACCAGGAAAATGCCCAGTATGGTCCCATAAAAATAGGAGCCCAATACATTTACCGCTTCTATTAAATTACCAATGCGACCGGCAAATACCGCGGTTATAATGCAAAATACACCCCATCCAACGGTGATCCACCGTGAAGCCGATAAGTAATGTTTTTCAGTTTCGTTTTTGCGCACACTTCGTTTGTAAAAATCAATGATGGTTGTTGATGTAAGTGCGTTAATGCCGCTGGCTGTTGCACCCATGGCTGCCAAAAAAATGATGGCAATAAGCAAGCCAATAACGCCAACAGGTAAATATTTTGTGATAAAGGAAATGAAAACAAAATTGGAATCGTCACCCACATTGGGGTCGTGTTTTTTGGCAAGTGCGGTTATGGCCTGGTGGTTTTTGGTGTATTTTTCATGGTCAATGCGCAGTATGTTTTCCAATAATTGTATTTGCGCTGCGTCTTTTTTTTCAAGAGCCTTCGCATAAGCTTTAACATGGATTTCTTTTTCGGCATAAATGATTTTGTGTTCCATTTCAAGGCTGCGGAATTCTTCGGCATATTTACCCTTACGAATGCTCTCAGCTTCGGTTGTGTTGAACATAGCGGGCGGTTCATGAAACTGGTAAAACGTAAAAACCAGTACGCCAATAAGCAGGATTAAAAACTGCATGGGCACTTTGAGTAAACCGTTCATGATTAACCCAAGCCGGCTTTGCGCCACCGAACTTCCTGTTAAATATCGGCCTACCTGGCTTTGATCGGTACCGAAATAGGAAAGATGCAAAAATAATCCGCCAATTACACCTGACCATAAATTGTATTTGTCATTTCGGTCAAACTGCGGATTTACTGCGTTGATATGGTCCATTTTTCCGGCAATGTGCAAAGCGTTTCCAAAACTCACATTATCGGGCAACAGTTGAATGATTAGCCAGGCTGTTAGAAACAGTCCCGCAAAAATTATAATCATTTGCGGTACCTGGGTATGTGAAACTGCCTTGGTGCCACCATAAACTGTATAGAGAATAATGAGTACTCCTGTAAACACAATCATCACGTTAATATCAATACCCAATATGAGTGAAAGAATTAAAGCTGGGGCATAAATGGTAATACCGGTTGAAATACCGCGTTGGAATAAAAACAAAAAAGCGGTAAGCGTTCGTGTTTTATGGTCAAACCGTTTTTCAAGGTATTCATAAGCCGTATATACATTCAGGTTATGGAATGCAGGAACAAAAGCAATGCAAATAATAATCATGGCTATGGGCAAACCAAAGTACAGTTGTACGAACTGCAAACCGTCAGCATAACCCTGGCCCGGTGCCGACAAAAATGTAATGGCACTGGCCTGTGTTGCCATAACGGATAAACCCACATGGTACCATTTCATTTCACGGTCGGCCAATATAAACCCGTCAATGTTTTTAATGCCGCGGCTTTTCCATATGCCGTAAAGCACAATAAACAAGATGGTAAATACCGCCACAAACCAGTCAGTGCCGCTCATGAATAATGCTGGGTAAAATAGTATAGGAACGAAATAACCAGGGCGTGTGCAGCAACCACAAGTGCGTATAACTTAATCCAATTTTTTTCCTGTTCCTGCATTACTTGGATTTAGGCAAGCTCAATAAGTTTACAAATAAACGGTAGGCCCCGGGAACGCCAGCGGGCAACTGCCTGAAAAAGGCAAGGCCCGTGTATACAAAATTACCTTTTCCATAATGTGCATAAATCAGGCTGCCTTCCATGGGATTTTCACCGGGATCATTCATTCTGAAAATGGTCTCATATTTATCACCATATTCGGTTGCAAAATAAATACCGCGCTCCTGCACCCATCCCTCAAAGTCTTTCTGGGTGATTTGGTTGGGGCTTGAAATTACAGGATGCGAACGTTTTAAAAAACCCACGGATGCGTTTTCATCAGTAACCCGCTCGCGTGAAATGGTAAAAGGATATGGACCAATTTTTGCCTGCAAGGGACCAACGCGGCTGTTTGTATTATACTGTACAATTAAGTTTCCTCCAGCTTCAACAAATCTCATGAGTTTGTCATAATGCACTTGTAAACGCGTGTCGGTATTGTAAGCACGAACACCCGTAACAATGGCGTTGTATTTTGATAAATTTTCACTGGCGAGTTTGTCATCGGTCAATTCGGTTACCGCGTAGCCGATTTGTTTCAGGCAGTTCATCACATCATCGCCCGCGCCCGGGATGTATCCGATGCTGATATCGGTTTTTTTCAGGTCGAGCCTTACCAATTTGGCTTTGGCATCTGATAAAATAAACTGGTAGGGAATGTGATCGTACTCAATGCGTGTGATGGATTTATTCTGCAGGAAAATATCGTCATCTTCGAGTTCCAACAATGCGTTTATTACGGTGTCATTAACCGTCCCAACAGGAGCAATCATAAACTCCATTTCTTTCTCTTCACCTTTTTTGATCAGGTTAAAAGTTGAATTATCAGGGGTGATAGTTGGCGTCCAGTTGTACGGATGTTTAACTATGACTTTGCCTTTTACATTGTCTTTATTGGCTTTAATGCGTATTTTTACTTTTACGGGTTGGCCGTTCACTGATAAATACGCTTTGTCGGAAAAATTAACCGTTGCGGGAGGTAGAACTTCAAACGGACGATAAACTTCGCCTTTTACCGGGTCGGTTGATTTAAAAACGGGTGGCCTGTAAACATTCAGCACGATTCCTGCAATTTCAACCGAAAACATAACTTTCAGGCGGATTGCCTTTTCTTTTTTTGGCGGAATAATCTCTTGGTACCTTACATCATAAGGAAACGCTGGGCCGGTGAAAGGAAAATAAATATGGGAGGTGTCAAGTGGTTCGCCAATGCGTACAGGATCAAAAAAAAGCTTGAAAAGGCCGGGCGAATGCTCGTAGTTTAACCAATAAGGATTTGATAAGGGGTAAATTTTATCCAGTGCCTCGTTGCGTTTAAAGGTATACAATTCGTTTTTCTTTAGTTCCATGTTTGGCACCGTATCAGTGGCAAGGTAATTAATGCGCAGCAATTTGGCAGGAACACCGTTGCGGTTGATGAATTGTGCAGTAAGGTTTATTTTCGTTCCCGGCACACCTACGGGATCACTTACGTAAGCTTCCATCCACAACCCTGCCGAGGCCAGCAATAATGTTTCCAGTTCTTTTAGTTTTTGCTGCTTCCAATAAACAACAGTTGGACTTATGGGTTTCATGGATTTGAGCAGGTTCCATATTTTTGCCAATGCCGGTACTGATTTTTCAGGATGTACAAAGTCAAATTGCTGTATTGCATCGTCAACAGCCATGTGTACCTGCGCACAAAGTTTATCGTGTTCTTTTTCCCCTGTTCGCAAACGCAGCCAGGTTTGATCAATGCCTTCAAAAAGATCTGAACTAACGGTGTCGCCCTTAAGTTGTTTAAAATACTCCAGGCTGTTTCCACGCCCTTTTGCAGCCCCAAATCCCTGCGATTTGTGCATGCTTCGGCTCTCGGCCGCTATTTCGCCATGCCCCTTACCCAACAGTGGACTATATGCGCCTACATTAAGTTTCAATTGGTTTTCAGCCGTGGTATTGTTACCGCCAAAGTTAAAGGTGTTCCAAAATAAGCGCTTAACCTGCCAGGCGCTTACGTACTTTAACTGGTGCGCATACCGTTTGGGGTCGGCAGCTGCATCAAACGCTTCCCCGGCCAAAATAGCAGAAGCGGTATGGTGCCCATGCCCGCCTTCTCCGGTAGTTGGAAAGCGGCAAATAACCACATCGGGCTTAAATTTCCGTATGACCCAAACCATGTCAGCAAGCACACTGTCCTTGTTCCAGATAGTAAAGGTTTCCCCTGGTGTTTTGGAATAACCGAAATCGTTGGCCCGTGTAAAAAACTGTTCGGCCCCATCGTGTTTGCGGGCTTGCAATAATTCATTCGTTCTGATTAACCCCAACGCTTCGCCTTGTTCTTTCCCAATTAAATTCTGACCACCATCGCCACGGGTAATGGATAAGTATCCTGTACGAAGTTTTCGTTCGCTGGCCAAATAAGACAGTAAACGGGTGTTTTCATCGTCAGGATGTGCGGCAATGTATAAAACCGACCCGACAGTATTCAGTTTTTGAAGCCCCAGTAAAATTTCAGCAGAATTCAGTGAAGGAGATGTTTGCGCAAAATTTCGCAGTGCACAAAATAAAAGAAGTAAAAGTAAAAGCCTTTTCATAGATGAGTTGAACGGTTTGAAGGTAATCAAAATACAGTAAGTTATACCGTTAAATAACAATGCCCTTAACATAAAAAAAGGCCGCTCATTAACGAACGGCCTTTTGTATTTCCATGAAAACAGGTCACCATATTGAACCAGTTATACAGGCATAATCAGGAGTACACAGGTGAATTACCAGGTTTCTTTAATCATGATGGAACCACCATAGCCACCGGCATCCCAAACAATGTCAAGGGCCTCGCCAACATAGGTTATACCATAAATTTCAATGGTGTGGCTTCCTGCACTTAAACCGGTGAATACCGATTCAAACGAAGCGAACTCATAAACTCCAGCATCGCGCAGGTTATATTGACCTCCATCGTAAAAAGCCGCGGTATTGCCATCAACAATGAGGGCAAACCTTGCCGAAGTGCAACCACCGGTAAAACTTCCAATAACGGCATTTGCATTTACAGTGGCTTCAATAATCGTTTCATTGCTGGCTTTTGTAAATGTAAAGGCGGGAGATACTGCTGTTACAACAAAGGGGGCCGGTATGTCGCGGTCAGTATCGTTCAGTCCGCCAAATCGCGTAAAGGTGGTTTTAGGAACTACCGTAGTGATATCAACGCTGTTTCCTCCTGAAATACTGATGCTTGTTCCGGCAGTTGAAAGGGTTTGAAGTTCATTGGCAGGATCGGCATCGGCATCGTCAACATTATCAATTTCTACTGTTTTTGCGTGCAATGCATAAGGTACTGAAAGAAGTTGCGTAGCGCCCATGAGTGTGTAGGCTACACCGCCTGCAGGGTCAATTTCCGTTTGCAGGAAATAACTGTCAGCACCCCAGTTAATTCCAGCCATGCTACCCGATTCCACAACACCCTGGCCTATTTTTACATTTGCCAGACCAAACTGGTTGGTTGCAACCACATGCGTTTCGGTATAAACCGATACACCTGCTGTACCACCCTGTAAAATTGAAAAACGGAAAGAAACATTTTGGTTGGGTATAATTACCCCGGTATTGTCCCGCACCACTGTCTGGTAGTTAAAACTCTCGGGCGCCTGGGCCATAGTACTGGCCGAAAAAAGGGTTGCAATAAAAAGTAATTTAATTTTTTTTGCAGGGTTAAAAAAATGTAATGTTTTCATTTGATTTTGGTTTTTTAATGGTTATTTGTTTTTCACGATTTTTATTTTGTCTAAAATTTGATGATCAAGGCTGTGAAGGGTTAACATATACATTCCGTTTTCAAAACCCGAAATGTCAATTTGCCTGTTTTGTCCTTCAAATACTTTGGCATAAACTGTTTTACCCGAAACATCGGTCATAATCAACTGGTAAGTTTCGCTATTAGAAACCGCAACATTGATCACCGATGACGCAGGGTTTGGATATGCCGAAACCAGGTAATTGTTGCTGGCCGGTTCATGACCGGTACGTTCCGTTGAAGTCATGAGTACATCGGCCTGTTCAAATCCCTGCGTAAGAATCAGGCCAGGTGATGCATGGGTTTCGGTAATAAGTTCACCAAGGTTCCAGTTTAGGATGCTTGCAGGACCCGTAAAGGTCTCACCCGAGGTGGCAATAACCTGGGGGCTTAACTCCTGAGTATGCCCGGTAAAAAATCCGATGACAAGCAGCACAGTTGAGGTTAATTTGTTTTTCATTTTTTTTCGGTTTATTGATTTTAAATTGTAAATGTTCGCTTGCTATATAGCATGTGTTCTGTTGGATAAAATTACGTGGGTTCCATGGGGTTTAAAACCGCAAACGAGAAGGCGGCAGGCCCGGCCGAGAAAGTGGTATTACTACGAGGATTTACTGGAAATGAGGGATGTAAGCCTAAGGCCGGCAAGGCCCGAACAACATTGTTAAATTATTTTGCTGGTGCCGGTAAAAGTAAATGTTAAACAGCGGCTAATGCTGTAAGAAAACTTTCTTTACGCCTGCGGGCCACTTCAAGCGTTTGACCACTTTCCATTTCTACATAACCGCCCTCGCCTTTAATATATTTATTAATTAAGCGCAGGTTAACAATGTAAGATTGATGGATCCTGAAAAAAGGCATTCCCTCAAGCATTTCTTCATAATCCTTAATGGTTTTGGATACAACTATTTTTTCGTTGTTCACGATATAAAAAGTGGTGTAGTTGTTATCGGCCTCAAGGTATATGATATCGGCTATGTTCACATATTTAATGCTATCCGTTGAAGGCAATGCAATTTTAAGTGGTTTTTTATTAAAGTTGATCAGCGCTTCAATTTGGGTTTCAAGGTTCCTTATTTTTGATGAACGAAGTTTTTCGGTTGTACGTTTGAATGCATCAGGGTCCAGCGGTTTGAGCAGGTAATCCATGGCATTAAACTGGAAAGCCTTTAAAGCAAAATGATCGAAAGCTGTTACAAACACAACGTTAAAGGTGCGGTCTTTTAATTGATCAATTAAATCAAAACCGGTACCATCACCCATTTGAATATCCAGGAAAATAATTTCGGGGCGTAGGCTTTCAATCAATGCAATACCCGTTTCCACACTATCGGCCTCGCCAGCAAGGGTAATAAAATTTGCGTATGTGCCGATGTAATTGCGTATGGTAATTCGTCCGCGCTCCTCATCGTCTATAATTACAGCTTTCATACAGTGTTTAATTTACTGAAATGGATGAATCAAAAGGTATCAATATATTAACACGGGTGCCGGCCGGCTGATTTTTGGTATCGCATAAATCTTCTATGGTCCAGTGAATGGCTGTTTTACGTTTGCTGTTCAGCAGGTCAAGCCGTTGCCTGACCAGGTTCATGCCCATGGATTGTTTTTTGCCCGGAGTGTTTTTTCGCAACATGGCCGATTTTTGCCTGCCAATGCCATTATCGCTGATGGTAAGCGTTAAATCATCGTTTTGAGCGTGAAGTTGTACGACCAGTTTTCCGTTCCCGTTTAAGTGTTGCAACCCGTGCAGGATGGCATTTTCAACAAAAGGCTGGGCAATCATGGGAGGTATTTGATAAGAACCTGCATCTTCAATATTTTTAATAACCTGGAATTCAAATTTTTTATTGAAACGCAATTGTTCCAGCTCCAGGTAAATTTCCAGCACATTCAAATCATCGTCAAGCGATACGTATTCTTCGGTATTGTATTCAAGCACATATCGAACTAATTGCGCAAATTTTGAAAGGAACCGCTGGGCCTCATACCCTTGTTGTTCGCTTATAAAACTTTGAATGGAATTGAGCGCATTAAAAATAAAGTGCGGATTCATTTGCGTGCGCAGCATGTCCTGTTCAATTTTCAGGTTCAGCCTTTCCAATTCGAACCGTTTTCGCTGCTGTTTATTCCTGTATGCCACAATCCATATGGCTATAACAAGCAGAACGCTGATTGAAATAAAAATAACCCAATTGCGTATGTTGTTGCTCAATACCAGTTCTGCTTCTTTTTGGCGGTTTTTCAAAGCTTTGATTTTATTTTCACGGCTCAGTGAATCAATGCGGGACTGTTTCTTTTCGGCCTGGTAGCGCGCGCTCATTTCAGCAAGGGCCCTGCTGGTTTCTATACCTTGCAAACTGTCATATAAATTCATGTGCCTTTGACCGCAAACATATGCTTGCTTAAAATCCCCCGTTTTTGCGTAAAAATCAGCAAGGTTAACATAAACGTTTATCAGGTTATCGGTATAGTTATGTTTAATGCAAATAGCCAGGGCTTCGTTTTCCAGTTTGAGCGCTTTTGTAAAATCGTTTTTTAGCGAATACATGTGGGCGAGGTTATGCAGCGAAATGGAAACAGAGTAAGCATCATTAAGACCCCGGCTGATCTCAAGGTCCTTTAACTGATAAGCAATTGCCTTATCCGTTTTTTTTTCAAATAAAAAAAGCGTGGCCAGGTTGTTGTACACTTCAGCAATACCCGGTTTATAATTTATTGGTTCATAAATGGCCAACGCCCGGTTATAATTGGTGAATGCGCTGTCAATGTTTTGTTTTTTATTGTCCTGCCTGTACTTTTTACTGTACACCGTTCCGAGCCCGTTCAGCAACATGCCTTTTTCGCGTTCATGAATACCAGGCGTAAAAAGTTTTTTGCCTGCATACATGTAGTCAAGTGCCATGGCGTATTCTTTTTGTTCGCTGTGCAATAAACCGAGGTCCATCAAAAGCATAAGGGTTTTGCGCGTATCATTTGTTTTTTCATTCAATGCAAGCGCTTCCAGGTAATTTTTAGTGGCAGCTTTAAAGTTGCCCCTTTTCCAATTTGAAATTCCCAGGCTGCCAAGTG
>DASPJQ010000726.1:0-1096 GCA_035628535.1 Flavobacteriales bacterium
GCACGTTCAGGGGATTGTCCATGGCCACGGTCAGGCTTTTGCCGATTTTATCGATGGGAATCAGGCCGTATTTCTTGCAAACGGCCACTGGCACAGAGGCCACAACTTCAGGGGCGATTTCATAGTTGGCAAGCGGTAAATAAGGAAACCCATACTGGCACGTCAAGGCCTGGACAATGTCCTCCTCGGTCGCGTATTTCAAAGCAATAAGGGCTTCTCCGAAAAGCAATTTCTGCTCTTTTTGCGCTTTAAGGGCTTCTTCCAATTGGGTGCGGTTGATCACCCCCCGTTCAATCAGGATCTGGCCCAGCTGTTTATTGACTGTTTTACGGAAATGTTTCATATGAAGTTTACCAATATCATAAAACAAAAAATGGTGTCTGACACCATTTTTTTAAAACATTGCCCTTTTTTACTTAAATTGATAAGGAAACCCAGCATGATCGCGAAAATCGTAAAAGAAGTGCGTCCGTAACTGACTAAAGGCAACGTGATGCCTACCACCGGAAACAGACCCATGACCATCCCGATGTTGATGACCACCTGTAGGGCCAGGATGGCGACGATCCCGACCGTGACCAGCTGGCCGAAAGGATCTTTATTGTGTTGGGCAATTTTTATCCCGCAATAAATCAAAACCGTATAACAATACAATAATAAAAGGGCGCCGGCCAGACCCCATTCCTCCCCAATGACGGAAAAAATAAAATCGGTATGACGCTCCGGTAAAAAATTCAGCTGGTTCTGGGTCCCGGAAAGCCAGCCTTTTCCAAACAACTGGCCCGAACCTATGGCGATTTTGGATTGGATAATGGTATAACCCGCGCCCAAAGGGTCATGGTTCGGGTTTGAAAACACCAGAAGGCGATCACGCTGATAAGGTTTTAAAATATGCCAGGCCAAAGGCGCGCAGGCCAAAAAAAATCCAATAAACGAGGCAAAAACCTGCCATCTGATCCCACTGACATAAAGCATCACCACAAAAATCCCGAAAATCAAAATGGCCGTCCCTAAATCAGGCTGTTTAAAAATAAGAATCACCGAAACAGAGGTCAGGCCCAAAGGAATGAAGAAATCAGACATAAGCCGGTGGGAA
>DASPJQ010000727.1:0-1268 GCA_035628535.1 Flavobacteriales bacterium
ACGCTCCGTAAAAAATAGTCCGGTGATGTTTTTGTAAAAAGCGATTCAAGAATTGGATGTTTTAAGAAGATGATAAACGGCTTCAATGGCTGTTTGTAAACGTTCTTCGTTTGTACCGCTGACGGTTGCCCAGGGAATTCCACTGTTGATCACAATGTCTTTATACATGTTAAACAACCGCTGCCTGGTTTTTAGGTCGGGATACTCACGGAGTTCGTCTTTCGTCCACGGCAGGTCCGTATTGCAAAGCAGGTAAAGATCGCAGTCGGTTTGTACAATGGTTTTTAAGATCCATGCCGGACAGGCCGAAAAAGCCACTTCGTGCCAAACCTTCATCACATACATATCAGTATCAATGAAACAAAGATTGTTTTGCGCCTTAGCTTCCGTTGCAGCCTGTAGTTGCAATTGCCCTTTTGCGATGGCCGTGAGGTCTTCATAGGTGTAATTGGTACCATTTACCAATAAATATTCCCTCGCATACTCCGGGCACCAGACCGTTTTAAAATGGTTGGCCAGTTGCTGGCAAAGAGTGCTTTTGCCTGTCGATTCCGGTCCTATGATCACAATCCGCTTCATGGCTCAAGTTCAAATTGTTTTTCTTTTTGATAAACCCTTGCCCGTTTCTGCCATTCAATCAAACCAAAAACGGCCATCACCAAAAGCACAATGTAGTACACGCTGGTCAACGCATAGCCTTTCACATAAAATAATGGGATAGACGCAATATTAGTGGCGATCCACCACCACCAGCTCTCTACTTTTTTCCGGGCCATCAGCCACATACCTGTGTAAGCCGTTGCCGAAGCAAAAGCATCGGCCCACGGGATAGCTGTAGGAAAATGCTTTTGCTTTAAAAAAGTAAGGATGAAAAACAAGGTCACGTAAAAGAACAAAAAGAAGATGGCCTCCTGTATCCATTCCTTTTTATTGGAGAAGGTAATGCGCACTACTGGCTTTTGCAGCCTGTCTTTTTGTATCCATAACCACCAGCCGTATATACTCATAACAGTGTAGTAGAAGTTTACACTCGCCTCACCAATCAACTGCGCCTTTAAACTAATGTAGATGTAGATAATCGTGTTGATTAATCCTGTTGGGTACACCCAGATATTTTCCTTTCGTGAAAACCAAACACTCACGATGCCGGCAGTAACAGCAATGAACTCAAGCAGCGAGGTGTTTTTTAAATTGTCGACAACCTGTTGGAGAAACTCCTGCATGTTTGCAAACCTAACTAAAGCGCTTTATACCGCCGGAAGGGTTGT
>DASPJQ010000728.1:0-7889 GCA_035628535.1 Flavobacteriales bacterium
GCATGTTTTTTGTCAAATTCGTACTGCATTTCAACCCGGGCCTGTAATTTTACGTTTTCACTGTTGGCAATACTGTCGCTATAGGCAATGTATAATTCGTAGGACTTGAGCGCCATTTCAGCCTTATGGGCGGTATCATAAAAATCATGCAGGTCTTTGTAGGAGGCCTTGATGAGTTCAAGAGAGCCGGTTTCAAGGGCCAGGGTATTGGCACGCATAAGAAATTGTTCGGCCTGGGCGAATTTTCCACGTGAAATTGCCAGAAGGCCCAGTGAGCCGTTTAAACTGGCCACATCGCCTTTGCTGCCATAAGCTTCACACATTTTAAGGGCGTTTTTGAAATAATACTCAGCGCTGTCATGGTTTTCCTGGTATTGAAACTCGGTGCCAATGTTGGCAAGGGTCATGGCAACGGTTACGTTAGCGTTCATTTCGTGTGCAAGCTTCAATACCGATTTGTGGTACCTCAGCGCTTCTTGGTGCTTGCCCTGCATGCCCGCCATGGCTCCCAGGTTTTGCAGGTTGGCAAGTATAACGTCTTTATCGCCTAATTTTTTGGCAATGCCCAGCGATTTTTCAAAGTAAGGTTTTGCTTTTTCAAATTTTCCCTGGTAAAAATATACCTGTGCAATGTTAATGAGAACAATGTGTTTGTCAATGCCCAATTTTTCACCCAGCTTCAGGGCTTTGAACTGCAACTGCAGGGCCTTGGTATAATTTCCGGCCGCCATGTATACGCCCCCTATACCGCTTAATGTTTTATGAATGCCCAGGTTGCCCGAATGCCGCTGTTTTTTTTGTGCCGATTTTGAAAGGATTGTATAATGGTTTAACGCATTTTCATAGCATGCAATGGACCTGTCAAAATCGGTTTTACAGCGGTAGTACCAGCCCTGGTCATAGTAGGCCTGAGCAACGCCTTTTTCCCATTTTAATTTCCTTGCCAGTTTCAACGCTTTTTGACTTATGAAAACAGCTGTGTCAAGGTTTTGCTGGTGTAACGCGTAGGCCTGGTCAATATAGCGCTTTACCGTGGTGGTATCATTTTGAAGAAGAATGCTTTTTGATGCCTGTTTTCCAAATGAAACCATTGTGCAATGCAAAAACAACGCAACCAACAAGGCGGGGTATGTATGCTTGTTTTTCATCCTTCAACCAGTTAGCATTCGTGTTTAAGCAATACAGGGATGGGCGTTCACAGGTTGTTCCTGTTAAAACAATCCCTCAATAATTTTATCCTCTGCCAAATTGGGCAAAGTCACTTTCAGTGTTTTTGTTCTTTTCATTTCACGTTGAATGGCAAATAGCGCTTCTTTATTTCGGGCCCAGCTCCTGCGGGCAATACCGTTGTTTACGTCCCAGAATAACATTGATTTCAACCTGCGGTCGGCATCTTTGCTCCCATCCAATACAAGACCAAATCCGCCATTGATCACTTCGCCCCAGCCAACACCGCCACCGTTGTGCAAACTCACCCAGGTAGCGCCTCTGAAGCTGTCACCCGCAAAATTGTGTACAGCCATGTCGGCCGTAAATTGCGAGCCATCGTAAATGTTGCTTGTTTCCCTGTAGGGAGAATCGGTACCCGATACATCGTGGTGGTCACGGCCCAATACAACCGGGCCTTTCAGTTTTTTTGATTTGATGGCCTTGTTAAAGGCCTCGGCAATCTTCATGCGGCCTTCGGCATCGGCATACAAAATGCGCGCCTGGCTTCCTACAACCATGTTGTTTTTTTGCGCGTTTTCAATCCATGCAATATTGTCCTGCAATTGCTGCCTGATTTCTTTTGGTGCTGTTTTCAGCATTTTTTTCATCACATCAAGCGCAATTTTGTCGGCCAGTTCAAGGTCCTTCGGGTTGGCGCTGGTACACACCCACCTGAACGGGCCAAACCCGTAATCAAAACACATGGGTCCTAAAATGTCCTGCACATAACTTTGGTACTTAAACGCACCGCTGGCCATTACAATGTTGGCGCCTGCGCGGCTCGCCTCCAGCAAAAAGGCATTGCCGTAATCAAAAAAATACATACCGTTGGCTGTAAGTTTGTTTATGGCGTTTACCTGACGTATGAGGGACTTCTGCACTTCGCTTTTAAAACGCATGGGTTCTTCGACCATCATTTTATTGCTTTGCTCATAGGTAAAACCGGCAGGGTAGTAACCGCCCGCCCATGGATTGTGCAAACTGGTTTGGTCGGTACCAATGTCAACCCGTACGTTATCGCGAGCCAATTTTTCCCATAAATCCACTACGTTGCCCTCATAAGCCAGTGAAACCGCTTCACCGTGGGCAATGGCCGTTAGGGCGCGTACAACTAATTTGTCAAGGTTATTGTACACTTCATCAACCCAACCTTGCTCGTGACGTTTTTTGGTGGCTTTGGGGTTTACCTCGGCCGTTATGCTTACAAGGCCCGCAATTTTTGCCGCCTTGGGTTGCGCACCGCTCATGCCGCCAAGGCCTGCTGTTACAAATAGTTTTCCCCGTGATCCTTTACCTGACTTATCCAGCATGCGTGCGGCATTCATTACGGTAATTGTTGTACCGTGCACAATGCCCTGCGGTCCAATGTACATAAAACTCCCGGCTGTCATTTGCCCGTATTGCGTTACCCCAAGCGCGTTGAATTTTTCCCAATCATCGGGCTTGCTGTAATTGGGTATCATCATACCATTTGTAACAACAACACGGGGTGCATCTTTGTGGGAAGGGAACAACCCCAGCGGGTGCCCGCTGTACAACACCAACGTTTGTTCATCAGTCATGGTGGCCAGGTACTGCATGGTCAATAAATACTGGGCCCAGTTCTGGAACACCGCTCCGTTTCCGCCATAGGTAATGAGTTCATGCGGATGCTGCGCTACGGCATAATCAAGGTTATTGCTCAGCATGTGCTGTATGCATTTGGCCTGTAAACTCTTCCCGGGATATTCGCTAACGGGGCGGGCGTATATGCTGTAATCAGGCCGGTAACGGTACATGTAAATGCGCCCGTATTTCTTCAGCTCATCGGCAAACTCTTTGGCCAAAACCGCGTGGTGTTTGGCCGGGAAATAACGCAGCGCATTGCGCACGGCCAGTTTTTTTTCTTCTTTGCTTAAAATATCCTTACGCCTGGGCGCATGGTTCAAATTCGGGTCATACGGCTTTTCAGAAGGTAATTTATCAGGAATACCCTGTAAAACTAATTTTTTAAAGTCGGCAGGCGAAACGGCTTTTTGTTTGACCGGTTTGGTTATGGTTATGGTGGACATATTGCTTCAATTTTTAGCCACAGATTTGCACATATGACACAAATTTCGAAAATAGTTCCAACGTCTTGTGTCTTGTGTCTGAAGTCTTGTAAACGCTCTAAATATAGCAATAAGACACTAAGCCTAAAGGGCGACTTATACACGTTGAAATACAATGGGATAGAGGGGGTTTTGTTGATTATCACCTTTTTCTTTTTGACCGCAGAGCGTACCCGAGGTTAACCAAAGTTGAACAGAGCGTTTTCTCTGGGGTTTCTTTGGTGGTGCCCGGGGTAGCTCTGTGGTCTGGTTTTTAAAAATTCCCTCTCAATGCAACAATAAAATTCCTGCCGGGAGCATTTATTCCACTCGCAAACGTGCGGTACTGTGTGTCAAAAATATTGTCAACACCGGCTTGCAGGCTCACGTATTTATGCAGTTGGTAGGATGCGCGTATGTTCAGTGTAAACCAGGCCGGCATGCCCACAGGTGTGGCGTACTGCAGGTTGTCTTCTCCGCTCCCGCTGTAATCGTTTAGTTTTTTTGCCGAATTGTAAATGGCAAAAAAGTCGCCCCTGAATTGTTTGTGCGTATAGGTGAAACCCAGCCGCGCAAGAAAAGGCGGAATATGGTCAAGCGGCACATCGGTTGAATCGGTTTTTAAACGGCCGTAGGTATAATTCACACTTGCAGTCATCCTGAAATGGTCGTCTAATTGTGAAATAAGGTTGGAGGTGAACCCGTAAATAAATGCTAACCCCTTGTTCTGGTTGGCGTACACCTTGCTCATTACACCGTCATACAAAATGGAATCCTGGCCGTTTAATGTATATTTATCCACCACGGCAATGTCGCGGTAATCGGTATAATAAATGGTGTTTTCCCAGCGGGTATTGCTGCTTACCAGTCTTGTTACACCCAATTCATAATTAATGGTGCGTTCAGGCCTCAGCGAAGGATTGGGAACAATAACCATTCCTGCCGAAGAGCCGAAAATTTTTGACATGTCGTCAACATTGGGCACACGGTAGCTGGTTGAAAGTAAAATCGACACCTTCATGTCTTCATCAGGCGAATGAATGAAACCGATGTTGCCCGACCATACCGGTGTGTTTTGTTCAATATCGGTGTAGGGTAAGTGGAACAACAGGGCGGTATCAACCAGTGTAGAGCGCAGGGTGGTGTAGCCGGCCCTGAAACCGTCAACCAGCGAGAACTGGTCGGTAATTTTCCAGCTGTGCGAAAAATACAAGGCATAATAGTTCATGGAATTCTCACCGTCAGGGTAACGTGTGTCCAGTTCGCCCGTTGTATCGACCACAATATTGGTGCGGTATGCGGTTGATTTAAGTGCATTCAATTGCGCATCCAGCCCAAAACGCACGGTATGCGCTTTGACCGTTTTCTGAAAATCGAGGTTGGCCCCAATTACACCTACTTGTTCAATGCGGCTGTTTCTGAAACTGCTGTTGAAATTGCGGTTATGACGGCTTTCTTCCAGTGCCTGGTAATTTACCCCAACGTGAACAAGGTCGAATGTGCCCCCCGGTTTCCGTATGTTCAAATCATAGGCGGCCAGCAGGCGGGTTTGAGGCCCGTAATACCATTCGCCCGCGTTGAGTATTTTCGATGGGTGTGGATCGGTAAGCCGGTCGTAACGCGGTACCTCGCCCGAATTCGACAACTGGAGGTTCAACCCGTGCAATACTATATCATTTTGCTTGAATAAAAATTTCTGTACAAGATCATATTGTGTATAGGCTGATCCAACCTGTAAATAACGGTTCGGGTTTTTTATGGCGGTGTCTTTTCCGTTGCCAAGGTAGGCTGCGTAATAGGTACGTTCGCCATAAGGCCCTGTGTAAAACGGGTTCTGGTTGGTGCCGCCCATAAGGTCACCGTGCTTGCTGTATGTAAATGAAGTGAACGACCCGAATTTTTTTCCGCCCACATTCATGTCAACATGTTCGGTAAGCCCGGTGGAGGCGCTTTCGTACCGCGAGAGTACATTCAATTTAAAATTCATTTTCCCGCCTGGTGAAAGCTGCACGCTTTTGGTGAACATGTGAATGGCTCCGCCCATGGCATCGCTTCCGTAAATGGTTGAGGCAGGACCGTACAACACCTCTATGCGTTCAAAACTGTTGTTATCGGTTGTTACAATGTTTTGCAGGTGGCCGGCACGGTAAATCAAATTGTTCATGCGTATGCCGTCAACCACCAGTAAAATACGGCTGGCCTCAAATCCGCGCAATACCGGGCTGCCGCCTCCCAATTGGCTGCGTTGTACATGCAGGCCTGCATTTGATAACACATCGGCCGTTGTTTTGGCCTGCGAGGTTTCTAGTTCTTTTTTATCAATCACCAATACGTCCTGGGCCACGCTGGTTTTATTTTCCTTTTGTTTGTTGACTGAAATAACCACTTCGTTCAATTTAACCGATTTGGTTGAATCAGGTTTGTCGTTTTCCTGGGCCTGGGTATGTAATGGCATATAAAGTATGGCTGCAAAAGCCAGGTAATTTTTTTTCATTATCCGTTTGAATTAAGTGATTTAACTGGATTACAAAGCCGCAGATTACACGGGTTACATAAATAAAAGGGAAACGTCAAATGCGCTTCACGAAGCCTCAGAGCAATTAAAAAAAATATGCATTAAAATTCAACAGCATGCTTTTTTAAACACTGCAAAAGCGTAATTTAATTCGTGCGATCGGTGTAATAGGTGGCTAAAAAGAGACTTATCACCCTATTCGAGGCGGAGGCGAAGGGATTTCACGTATGATGGAAACAAGGTTTTGTTCAACGGTATTGGTTAGGTTGATTTCGTTTACAGTGTAATCAAGACGCAAGCCCGGTTCAGGGCATACACAATGCAGTTGAAGGAATTTGAGCAAAATGGTGGTTGGCCCTTGCACAGGTTCGTCCCACAGGCGGGCTGTTTTTTCCATGCTGTCCATCAGGCGTTCTTCCTCGGCATCGTTTATCACCAACAATTCAAGGGTATTGCCGTGGCGTGTTGCCGATTTTACATCGTACATATGCCCTTTATAGCGTATTTCCTTGCGGTCAACCTTGCAGGCGTTGTACATGTCAAGGCTCATGGTCAGTTTTTCAAAACCGGTATGGGTATGCTCGAGCCATGCTTCCATTTTCCATTTAAGGTTACGGTGCTGCAGTTGCTGAATAAGGAGCAGGCCGCCTGAGTGGAGCAGGAGAAGGGTGATAAGGGCTATGGCCAGGGGCCGTTTCATGAGCATGAAGGTAATGAAATTTCAGGGAAGCCGCGGTGCGGAATGGAGCAAAGGCAGCTGTACCGGTGCAACGGGCACAGGCTGCTGTTTTGGTTATTAACACAGTATTTATAACGTTCATTTAAATATATTTTTAAGGTGGATCAAGCAGGATTATACATTTCCGAATGAATACCTAAAAGGCTGAAAAACAAAATAGAAAAATAATTTTAAGCTCAGTGACAGGAAACCGAATAGTTTCCTTACCTTTGACGAAACCAAACGGTTTCCTGAAGTGTATAAAATATAAAGTTTAAATCATGAGACGTGACCCTTTTCAAGCCATAGCCGACCCTGTTCGCAGGGAAATAATCGAGCTATTGTCCCGTGAGCCGCTTACCATCATGCAAGTGGTTGACAAGTTTGAAATGACCCGCCCGGGGGTGGTCAAACATCTGAAGATTTTAAGGGACTGCGGCATCATAGACATTAAACGCAAAGGCCGCGAACAGGTTTGCAGTATCCAGACAAAAAGTTTGGTGCCTGCTTTTATGTGGATCGAGAAATTCCACATGGAATGGACGCACCGCGTGAACTCCTTTGAGCGGTACATACATGAATTGCATCATTTAAATACAGCTGAACAGAAACATAAACCTAAAATCAAACCTAAATCACATGGAAAAAGAAAACCACGCTGACCGCACTTTATCGCTGAAAAAAACACTGAACGCCCCCGTAAGCGTTGTATGGGAGGCCTGGACCCGGCCTGAACACCTGCTGCAATGGTGGGCCCCGCCCGGAATGAAAACAACCATTGTTGAACACAATTTTACCGTGGGTGGAAAATGGAAATACGCCATGCCCATGCCCGATGGGAGTGAATTCATTTCAGAAGGTACATATAAGGAAATTGTAGAACATAAAAAAATTGTGACCACGGCCGATTTCAGGCCAATGACCGAAGGCGTGGAGATGCACATTGAATTTGAAGCTGACGGTGATAAAACGCATTTTACGTTCAGCATTGTACACGCAACAGTTGACTACAAGAACCAGCAGGAGAAAATGGGCTTTTACAATGGTTGGGGCAGTGCCTTTAACCGGTTGGAGGAGCATCTACAGGTGGCAGGACACCGGTCCTAAAGAAGAATCGCAGGGGAACACTGGCAAATGTAGCCTCTCCCCTGCGAATAAATTTCTCTTTTAATTACAGTCACTATGCTGGCGCATTGATTTTGGCCTGAAATATTGATCAACAATATCACCCGTAGAAACACCGCTGATGGAATAAATCTGGCCGGTTTTAGCATTCACAAAAATACGGTAACAAGTAACGGCAGCTGTTGTTAAAGGGCCCATTTTTGAAATCATCACATTCCAGGCTACAACCAAAGCCACTATTTCGTCCGATTCG
>DASPJQ010000729.1:0-4516 GCA_035628535.1 Flavobacteriales bacterium
CAACGCAATGGAAACCGACATAGGCGCAAATCCCTCTTCTATTTCTTTATCGCCATTGTATACCGCCTTAATTTTTGAAGTCATTCCTGATGGCAACGCCATGACTTCATCGCCTTTTTTAAAAATCCCACCTGAAATACGTCCCGCAAAAGCGCGGTGGTCATGGAATTCTTTTGATTGAGGGCGAATAACATATTGCACAGGAAAACGACCATCAATCAGGTTTTCATCGCCTGAAATGTGCAGGGTTTCGAGTGTAAAAAGCAATGTAGGGCCCTGGTACCAATTCATGTTCTGAGAACGGTCAACAACATTGTCTCCGTTCAACGCTGAAATTGGAATGTAACGAATATCACTCACCTCGAGCTTTGATGTAAACGCTTCAAGGTCTTTTTTAATCTGGTTGAATACTTTTTCATCGTAATTCACCAGGTCCATTTTATTGATACAATAAACAATGTGCGGTATTTTCAGAAGCGAAGCAATAAACGAATGCCTGCAGGTTTGCTCAACAATGCCTTTGCGGGCATCAACAAGTATAATTGCCATGTTGGCTGTTGAGGCACCCGTAACCATGTTGCGTGTATATTGAATATGACCGGGCGTGTCGGCTATAATAAACTTGCGCTTTGGCGTGGCAAAATAGCGGTATGCCACGTCAATGGTAATGCCCTGCTCGCGTTCGGCACGCAATCCATCGGTAAGCAATGCAAGGTTCACATGCTCTTCGCCTTTTTTCTTACTGGCCATCTCTACCGCTTCCATTTGATCTTCAAAAATTGATTTCGAATCATAAAGCAAACGGCCAATGAGTGTAGATTTACCGTCATCAACCGAACCGGCCGTGGTAAACCTGAGCAAGTCCATGTCTAAATATCCCTCTGTTTCCATAAATATTTTGAATAGTGAAATTTCAAATAGTGAAATATCTTAATTTCTGTTTCCTGCATTTGCCCTGATTGTTAGGCCTGTTGCCGTAAAAAATTGCCGTTAATTCTGAAGATTCTTTCAGCAAACTTTCAGCTTCGGGCGAATTTCCATACAACTCAATCAACAATTCCATCCAAAAACAGGTTTCATCCGCCTCTTCCTCTACAATTTTTATTTTATGTGTAAAGTCTGCAGCCGATTTAGCGCGACAGGCTGCCATGTAATTTGCAGCAATTGAAGTAGACGATCTCATTAATTGTTTCCCAATTAATACTGTTTCATCGCTTTTAGGCAATTTTCTTAAATAAAAAATAATTTGCAAACAATGCTTTTTTGTCCGTGCTTTCATTTCTTTCTGCGTCATAACTTTCTTTTTATTGATTTATCATATATTTCATTATTTGAAATTTCTTATCCAACTTAAAAGTATCCAGCTTTTTTCCTATCCTCCATTGCGGCTTCACTGCGTTTATCATCAATACGGCTGCCGCGTTCAGTCACACGCGTACTGGCAACTTCTTCAATAATTTCTTCCAGTGTATTTGCTTTTGATTCAACTGCACCGGTGCAGGTCATGTCACCAATGGTCCTGAAACGTACTATACGCTTTTCAACTTTTTCTGTGGGCTTCAGGTTCATGAATTCAGAATGCGCATAAATAACGCCATCACGTACAAAGCAATCGCGTTCGTGTGTAAAATAAATGGAAGGTATTTCAATTTTTTCTTTCAAAATATACTGCCAAACATCCATTTCGGTCCAGTTGCTTATGGGAAACACCCTGAAATGTTCTCCCATATTTTTTTTACCGTTGAAAATGTTCCACAATTCAGGACGCTGATTTTTGGGATCCCATTGCCCGAATTCATCCCTGTGCGAAAAAAAGCGTTCTTTGGCCCGTGCTTTTTCCTCATCGCGCCTGGCCCCGCCAATACAGGCATCAAACCTGTATTTTTCAATAGTGTCAAGCAGCGTTACGGTTTGCAGGGCATTCCGGCTTGCGTAAAAACCTTTTTCCTCCACCGCCCTGCCCGAATCAATGCTCTCCTGCACACTCCCCACCACAAGGTTTACATTGTGTTTTTTTACAAGGTCGTCCCTGAATTCAATGGTCTCGAAAAAATTATGCCCCGTATCAATGTGCACAAGTGCAAATGGTATACCTGCGGGCCAAAAAGCCTTTCGTGCCAGGTGAAAGCAAACAATGCTGTCTTTTCCACCTGAAAACAACAGGGCGGGGTTTTCAAACTGTGCCGCTACCTCGCGCAGTACGTACATGCTTTCTGCTTCCAGTTCGTCAAGGTGCGTTAAGTGATAATTTTTCATTTTCTGCTATTTTATACTTCAACTAATTATTTTATTCACCGAGGAATGTGCCAATACATAAGCAAACATTTCATCCACACTTTGCTCCACCGATTTTCCCTTCGTTTCCAATATGCAATCAGCATTATCGGGAATTTCAAAAGGGGCATTTACCCCGGTAAAATCATTTATCAATCCTTTCCGCGCTTTTGCATAAAGCCCTTTTACATCGCGTTGTTCGCATACCTCAAGCGGGGTATTGACATATACTTCAATAAAATCGTTTTTTCCAATAATACTGCGCGCCAGTTTGCGCTGTGCATTCAACGGGCTCACAAAACAGCACAGTGTAATTAAACCGTTTGCCACCATGAGTTTCGCAACTTCAGCAATCCTCCTTATGTTTTCATTCCGGTCTTCGTCACTAAAACCAAGGTTATTGTTTATGCCTGTTCGCACATTGTCACCGTCCAATACAGCGGTAACATAGCCTTTTTTAACAAGCAGGCGGTCAAGGCCAGCGGCAATGGTGCTTTTACCTGAACCTGACAAACCGGTAAACCAAATGACCATGCCTTTCTGGTTCAGCAGGGCTTCCTTGGTTTTGCGTGAGGCGAACTTATCAAAATCGGGATGAATATTTTCCATGTACCGGTGCGAAATTAGGCATTATTTAATAATCATTGTACCGGTTATAAAGGTTAGCCGAAATTCCCAGGCTCAAAAAGTTTGTGGTTTGCGAAACCTGGGAATTAGATAACTTACGCAATGTATAGGCCAGTTCAAGTTTTAAATTATTTTGTTTAATTAACAGCAGCTCCACCCCGAACTTGTTATAAAAAAGATTATTATTTAATCCCTGGCCAATATAATTGTGGTATTCACGGGCTCTTGATTTGTACGATTGATAGAGGTTTCCCCCATAATTGAGGCCACTTGTATCGGTACCGTAATTACCAATAACCAGCTTGTTGCTTACAGTTATCCATTTATACCTGTATTGCACCACGGTTACCCAGTCCCTGCTATTTGCACCCATGGGATGCGCTAAGGGCTGGTTGAAATGGGCGTAGTTTTGGTATATGCTGCCATGTGAATAGGTAAACGGACGAATCGCATTGTACTCGGTTTGAAAATAAAATCCTTTAAGCTTAAACGGTTCAAACGCCTTAAAACCTATTTGCAAAGCGTATTTATTGGCCCACCATCCGCTGTCGGCTTTTATTTGGGCCAATACAAATTCATCCAACAATCCCTGACCGTATACGCTCATATTGCTGTTTAACTTAAACTGTACACCCAAACCAAGAATTGAATTATCAGATGATCCGAGGCTGTATTCAACCGGCCTGAAAAAAATAACCGGGTTAAGATAGTTAATGTCCAACTGCCGGTTCTGAAGGGTATCTTTAGCCTGCCATACAACTGATTCGAAAATATTTATGTTTAGCCGTTTGGTTATGTTCCAGCTCAACAAATGAAAGGTAGCGTATTTATTTATGTAATTGGCTGCATTGCCGTATGCACCGCGAATATCCTTTAACTGAGCAACCATTGAAATATATTTTATACGCCAAAAGGTTGTTGTAAATTTGGCAAACGGATAATTGGATGCATTGTCGGAAAGAAAAAGGCTCCTGTAACCATAACCCCAGAAATTTTTGCCTTTGCCCAACTGCACATTGATAAATTTGTTAGGCGAATAGGACACGGAGGCATTCCAGTTCTCATAATATAATTTGCCCGGGGTACCATTATAACGTAGTCCGAAACCAGGCATTATCTCAAGCGTGTCAAAACGCCTGATCATAAACGGTGAGACTGTTCCCTTTGTCCCTAAAAAATCACCGGCAACGGTTAACTTATCAGAATAATTCGCAACGGCCATGAATCCTGCCGATACATCGCTTACAGCCGTATCACTATCGCCAGCATATTTTTCATAATTAAATCCACCCAAAGGCAAAACAAGGAATTTAAATTTATCGGACTTATTCAAATAGGGTTCTTTAAAAAAGCCATCGCAAAGGGCCGGCCTTTCATGGTGCAATGCTTTAAGCGTAGAGTCGGCAACCGATAACGGCCAAATGGCGGTATGGTTGTAGACACTCATTTCATGCAAGCGCTTTTGTGCATAATGCCTGGCATTGTCTTCCAACTGCAAATACGTGCTTTGCGTTTTGCCTTTCAATGACATGAACAAACCAACGGTTATTATGCAATATTTACCTTTCAATTTTTACGCGGTTTAATCAGAAATAAAATTGAAGGAAAGGCCAGA
>DASPJQ010000730.1:0-7627 GCA_035628535.1 Flavobacteriales bacterium
TCAAAAAATTGTTTTTCTATTTCTTCATCTGACCTTACTTCATTTTGAACACCAAAATCAACACCGGCCTCGGCTTCTTCAAGGGTAAACTTCCGGCCTGTTTCAGGATCAATAAAATACTCTTCTTGCATGCTCTTATTCAAATATGCTCTGTATTCCTTTTCCTTTTTGCGTTCAGCGCCAATGTTAATTATAGTTTTATACATAAAATAAACCAGGGCTATACCCATAAGGCCAACAACAACATACATTGCAATTAACATGCTTCCCATGCCACGAATATATAGGTATTCATTAATTTTAGTAGCTGGTAATTACATTGATCAGGAGCATTTCTATTTTTTTTACACCCCCCTGTAACTTTTAAGAGGGCGGAATTGTTCTATATTTTGTAACTGGTGTAAACCGGTTTAGGTCTCTGAAAACAGGCATCTTAACCAGGAAATACCGCCTTTTACCCGCCAAAACCGACCGTTTATTGATTGGTTTTGCAGGTTTTCAAAAAAGCGTTAACTTTACATAAATTAAAAACTAAAGGCCTATAGCATAAACATCTACCCTAACTAACACGAGAGTAAGTAATAACCTACTAAAAAGGGAGATTTATGCAAAACACACAGGCTTCGGACAATGATCTGGTGCAGGGCTACATCCTCGGCCAGGAATCAAATCTTGAAATTTTACTGGAACGTCACCAGCACAAAGTGTTTGGCTATATCTACAATCTTTGCAAAAACAGGGATTTATGCGATGATATTTTCCAGGAAACATTTGTCAAAGTCATTCACACATTAAAATCGGGCAAGTACAATGAGGAGGGTAAGTTCCTGCCATGGGTTATGCGTATAGCACATAACCTTGTAATTGACCATTTTCGTAAAAAAGCCAAAATGCCAAAAGCTGAATCAAAAAATGAGGAATTCGACATTTTTTCAACGCTTAAAATTGCCGAAAAAAATGTGCAGGACGAGTTAATTGACGGACAAATTCTTGATTCGGTTAAAAAATTAATTGACTTTTTACCCGATGAGCAACGTGAGGTTGTTTTAATGCGTCATTATGACGAATTGAGTTTTAAAGAAATTGCCGACAAAACCGGTGTTAGCATTAATACCGCGCTTGGACGGATGCGTTATGCGCTCATTAATTTGCGCAAGCTTATTGAAGAGCATGAAATTGTTCTGTCTCATTAAGGGTTTTCATTTTTGTTTATATTTTCAAGTCAAACCAAATCCCTGCCACGTTTTGTTTGACGCGATTGACTGTGGCTGATTTCATTTAATTGTTTAGTTTTGTTTAAGGCGTCCCGGTGGTACTCAGGCTCCGGGACGTTTTTTTTGCCTTTCCGGAGGGCCTCAGGATTAAATTTCTGAATTTAATTGCTCATAAAAATCAAAACGGGCATCTGCCGACACCCGTTCCAACAAATAAACCATAAGAAAAACAAAATTCTTAGCGATTCAAGACAATTTTGGCATGGCCAATCTTGCCCTCCACATTGATTTTAGCCACATATATTCCACCCGGCAAATGACCCATGTCAACTTTTTGACCTGGAAATGTTTTGGCATTCAGTATTTCCTTTCCATTTATATCAGATAAGGTAACATGCGCAGGTTTTCCAAAATTGAAATACACCTCGCCTGTAGTTGGATTCGGGAATACATTTACGCTTTCAACCTGCAATGTTTCAACAACACCATTGCCTGTTGCATTTTTTACAATAATTCCACCATCGCCAATTCCCCAAATGGCATTTCCATTGCTGAAAAATTTACGCACCGTATAAGCCGGCAAATAATCAACTGTGAAATTTATACCATCATTGCTAAACAATAGTGAAGAAACCGTATCTTCTTTGGCAATGTACCCGCGTGTTGGGTTTACCATAAAAACGTCCTGGAAATTGCCCGTATTAGCGGTTGTTTGGATGCTCCACGTAACGCCACCGTCAAGTGTTTTTGCCATAACCGTATTCGACCCGCTCCAATTTGGATAAACCGCGTATCCATGCATACCGTTTAAAAAATGCGTGCCCGTATACATTGTATAGCTTGAATCGTGTATTACCGCCTGCCAGGAACCGCCTGCATTATCGGTACGGTATATTGCACCTTTATACGCAAATGTACCATCCCAGCCCGTCATGATCACGGTATCCTGATCAATGCGTTCTTTATCCGTAATAATAGCATATGATCCGATGAATGAGGCTGCCCACGTGGTTCCTCCGTCAATTGTTTTTTGCACAGTGGCATCATAGTCCACAACATAACCCACCAATGCGCTGGTAAAAAACACGCGCTGCAAATAAACACCTGAAGTTGTAATGGTTTTGGTGGTCCATGTATTTCCCTTATCGAACGTGGTTTTTAATTCATAACTGGTGCCGCCTGCACCAATAATTACAAAACCCGTATCAGGATTTATAAAATCAATATCCAGCACATTGTTGGTAAAAGCAATGCTGTCCCAGGTAACACCGCCATCAGTGGTCCTGAAAATTTTTTTTGCAGTTGAATTAGCCACAAATCCTGTTGCATCATCGGGAAATGCTGCACGGTCAAGCGCCAGGTTGGTTGGAGAATTCAAGGTGGTCCATTGGGCTTTGCTGTTAAACGGAACCATTGTCGCCACAAGCAAAAGTGAGTTGATGAGTGTTTTCATGTTGTTATGTTTAAGTAATACTATTTATTCATTATCCAGAAGCAAGACGTAAGTTCTGATTACAAATTTACGCTCACTTATTTAAATGGTTAGTGTACAATTGTTCCTTCAAAATGTACATTTCAACCCGCGCCCCGGGCAGCATTACAAGCCAGGTGCCCCTTGTTTTCATTGTTTTCCATTTGAAAAACCGTACATTAGCGTATCGGTTTTACCCGTTAACTTTGCCATAATGCATCCAAATCAGCAACAAGCCATTAAAACCAGCTTATGGAGTACCATACTCAATATTATAATGGTTTTGGCAAAAGGTATAACTGGTTATTTCGGTAATTCATTTGCGCTGCTGGCCGATGCCATTGAATCAACAGCCGATGTTTTTTCATCAACGCTTGTTTACATGGGCCTTAAATATTCAAGCAGGCCGGCTGATCATAATCACCCTTACGGACATGGCCGTGCCGAAGCGCTCATAACTTTTTTGGTTGTGGGTTTCCTGATTGTGTCGGCCGCTTTTATCACCATTGAAAGCATACACAATATTTACACCCCGCATGAATTGCCTGCACCATATACCTTAATTGTGCTGGGTGTAATTATTGTAATCAAAGAAATTTTTTACCGGCTTGCCGTTGAAAAAGGCAAAAAAGCGAATTCGTCTGCATTAAAAGCCGATGCGTTCCACCACCGTGCCGATGCACTTACATCGCTTACCGCTTTTATCGGCATTTCAATTGCGCTGTACATGGGCAAAGGTTATGAAAGTGCCGATGACTGGGCCGCGCTTTTTGCAGTGATCATTATTTTATATAACAGCTATAAAATTTTTCGCCCGGCCCTGGGTGAAATTATGGACGAGCATGTTTTTGATGAAATGGTTGCCGAGATCCGACAGATTGCTCAAACGGTTGATGGTATTATTGCAACCGAGAAATGTTTCATTCGCAAAACAGGCATGAATTATTACGTGGATTTACATGCTGTGGTGAACAAACACCTTACGGTTGAACAGGGCCACGCCATTTCGCATAACCTGAAAGACGCTATCCGGGAAAAACTTCCCGAGGTGGCCAATGTATTGGTACACATTGAACCGGGGGAATAGCTTGTTCTTATTTCTCTTTTTGAGAATTCGTGTTACATCCAAACCACTTTAGCTTACACAATTGCAATTTTTAACATTTCGCGGGTGGGTAAAATATAAACAATGGCCAAATAAATGTAATAATTCGATAAATTAGCGTTGATCACACTGTAAATGATTTCGCGATGAAACGATTTTCTTCAATGTTACTTGCGCTGGTAGCAATTCCTGCACTGGCCGAAACAAATGCTCTGAAACGTCTTGAATCCTACAAAAGATTAAATGATGCCGAAACCCGCCTGTTGGAATACAGGGATGATGATGCCATGCTTAAAATTAAGCTGGAGCAGCTTGATGTGATTAATAAAAGCCGCAGGCAGTATAACCTGCAAGAAGTAAAACTTGATATTCTGGCATCGCGCGTTGCCAATAAAACCAGCCGTGAAGCCGCTTTAAACAATTATCACGGTCATTATAATCTTGAAGGTGAAAAGCCCTATCACCGCTGGGCCGAGGCGGGCGGTTACGACCATGTAACTGAAAATGCTGCAGCACGCTGGGCGACCAAAGGTTCTTTTGAGGTGACCAACGAAACCAAAGCGCGTTATATGAAAGAACTGCATTTAAAATTCATGGCCGAACCACCTTCGCATGACGGACATAAAAAAACCATTCTTGAACCAGCTCACAATTATGTTGGTATTGGCATTTATCTCACCGACAAGCAATGCCGGTATTACGAAGAATTCATTGACCGGTATTATACATTTGATAAAATCCCTTCTTCTGTTAAGCCCAATGAACGTTTCAGCATTAACGTTACGCCTGACAGCGCCAATTACTTTTATCACCTTGTTGTTTATTATGAACCATTCACCAAACCCATGACGGCATCCAAGGTGAGCTCAATGGGCAGTTACGAAGATTATTCTGCCAAAAAGGAAATGACATTAACGGGATGGGAACTCAGCAAATTAAAAAAAGGAAAATCGCGGCAGTATAGCATTCCAATGAAGTTTGAGAAACCGGGATTGTACTATGTAAAAATTTACCAGCATCACCAGGAAATGGTCAAACCACAGGATTTTAATACCAAAGGAAAAATTCAGGGGTCGGGGATAATTATCAATGTGCAGTAAAAATCAAAAGCTATCTTATTTGTTATCAGGCAAGCGACAACAGCAGTCGATATTAATTTGTTAGAACCCTTAATTGATCATTGGTTATTCTATTCTATGTTTTCTCAATCCCACGCTTACCCGGTAACGGTCTTCGCCATACAAGGCATACAACTGATCAAGGGTTGCAACCACGTGTTTCAATCCCAATTCCTTGCCCCAGGCAATTAACCCTTTCGGATAGTTCACACCTTTCATCATGGCTGTTTCAACATCGTCAACTGTTGCAACTTTTAAATAAACCGTATCAAAAGCCTCGTTAATTAGCATGCAAATAACCCGGTTAAAAATAGCCTTGCCCAATATTTCGTCTTCATGCGGCCTGGG
The DNA here is from genome assembly GCA_035628535.1 of Flavobacteriales bacterium. Classification (GTDB taxonomy): domain Bacteria; phylum Bacteroidota; class Bacteroidia; order Flavobacteriales_D; family UBA2798; genus DASPJQ01. The sequence continues at coordinate 5,257 of DASPJQ010000730.1, forward strand.
CATTTGAGCTCCTTCCCTGTAATCATAATAGCCCCTGCCTGATTTTCGGCCGTACCATCCCGCTTCATACAAACGCTTCTGCGTAAGCGATGGTTTAAAACGCTGGTCATAAAAAAACTGTTCCCAAACGCTTTCGGTGACTTTGTAATTTATATCGCTGCCAATAAAGTCCATGAGTTCAAAAGGCCCCATTTTAAATCCGCCAAACGTTTTCATGGCCCAATCAATGGTGGCCATACCAACCGGTCCATCGGGCAAGCCCTCCCATCCTTCTTCATAAATACGAATGGACTCACCATAATAACTGCGCGCAACACGGTTGACAATGAACCCGGGCGTGTCCTTGCACATAACGGTTGTTTTTCCCCAACTGTCAATTAAATCCCTTGAAAACGTTAACGTATGTGCCGAGGTGGTTATACCCGGAATAATTTCCACCAGCGGCATAAGCGTGGCCGGGTTGAAAAAATGGATACCAATTACACGGTCCTGCTTTTTACAGGCCGATGAGAGGGACGCTATGGAAAGCGAAGACGTATTGCTGGCAAGAATGCATTCAGCGCTTACCAACGCCTCAAGTTCAACAAATAATTTTTTCTTACTACCAAGGTCCTCTACAATGGCCTCAATTACCATCCCGGCAGGTTTCAAATCGGCCAATGATTTTGTAAAGGTCAAATTGGCTTTGATGTCGGTTGATTTTTCGGTAGTGATTTTTTGTTTTTCAACCAGTTTGTCAAGGCCGGCATGAATGTTTTTTTGAGAACGCTCAATGGTCCCCTCAAAGCTATCGTACACAATTACCTTGTGACCGGCCGTTGCCGCCACTTGCGCTATACCGCTGCCCATTGCACCGGCACCGCATACACCTATTACTGATTTATTCATGTTTTTTTATTTTAGCCACAGATTTACTTTTTTTTTATAAAATGACTCTTTTGTATTTTAATGTTGAGCTGTGGAAATTTACAATTAAACGCTTCTTGATAAACTGCCTCCGAAAGGCCGTCTCTTAAATTTTTACTAACTTCAAAACGCACGTCCAAAATAACCGCAGTTTCTTCCTGTAAAAGATACGTTGCGGATTCATAAATTATTTCAGATTTGTAAGCCTCAAATTTTAATTCACCAGTTGAATTTATCATAGCTGTGTGTATCTGTAGTATCTGTGGCTAATACAGTCAGGGAAATTTGGGAAACTTACTAAAATCAGGTTGGCGTTTTTCCAAAAATGCGTTGCGTCCTTCAACTGCTTCTTCTGTGCCATACAACAAACGAGTTGCTTCACCCGCATACACTTGTTGTCCTACCAATCCGTCATCAATCAGATTAAAACCGAACTTTGCCAATTTAATAGCGGTCGGGCTTTTTTTCAAAATTTCCTGCGCCCATTCAAAAGCAGTTTGTTCCAATTCATCGTGCGGAACAACTGTATTCACCATTCCCATTTCAAAGGCTTCCTGCGCACTATATTCTTTGCCTAAAAAGAAAATTTCACGTGCGCGTTTTTGCCCTACTTGTCGCGCCAAATATGCCGAGCCAAAACCACCATCCACACTTGCAACATCCACATCTGTTTGTTTGAAAATTGCGTGTTCTTTGCTTGCCAGTGTTAGATCACAAATCACGTGCAAGCTGTGTCCGCCACCTGCTGCCCAACCTGGCACAACCGCAATCACCACCTTATTCATGAAACGAATCTGCCGTTGCACATCTAAAATGTTGAACTTGTTTATTCCGTCCAGACCTTTGTAGCCTGTTGTAGAGCGCACGCGTTGGTCGCCTCCCGAACAGAATGCCCACACACCGTCTTTTGGCGAAGGCCCTTCTGCCGAAATTAACACCACACCAATATCTTGCGCTTCATGAGCAATGATTAATGCTTCCAATAATTCTTCAACAGTTTTTGGACGAAAAGCATTACGCACCTCGGGACGATTAAATGCAATTCGCGCAACGCCCTCTGCTTTTTTAAACGTAATATCCTCGTAATTTTTAATGGTTTCCCATTTGCGAACTGACATACTTGTAATGGTTTAAGGTTTAACATTTGAGGTTTGAAGTTTGAGGTATTCAAAGTATTCTTTTAGGGTTTTTGGTGAAACAATGTTGTCGGTAAACACCTCCAGTACCCCGGGACGCTCACCTGTTTTTAAAAAGCCGGGTAATGCTTCAGCGAGTTCTTTTTCGTCCGTTGCTTTGGCATAATTAACCCCGAACTGTTTGCACAAATATTTGGCATGCAGGTCCTGTTTCGCTTCAAAAAACGTTTCGGTAACGGTATTTTCAGAAGGACCGTCAATGATCCTGAAAATATTTCCGCCTTTGTTATTCACCAAAATTATTTTGAAATTACCCTTCAGGTATTTAT
>DASPJQ010000731.1:0-3122 GCA_035628535.1 Flavobacteriales bacterium
AACGACAAAAAAAAAATAACCTACATTATTCACCAGGTGCAGGACGTAACGGAAATAATAAAACTTACCCAAAAAAGTTTGAATGAAACCCGGCAGGCCAAAGAAGAACTTGAAGAAAAACTGGCCCTTTTTAAGAACAACGATGCGCGCATTACCAACATTATGAACGTACTCCTCAACTATACCATGCTGGACTTCACTGAACATGTACAGCCAAGCGACAAAGGAGATGAACTGGATGCCATTGCTGTTGGGCTGAATACCCTTAGTGAAGAATTGCAAAGTTATATTAACCAGATAAAGGAAAACGACACCCAGATTAAACAAGCCAATGAACAATTGGAAGCTGCGAACAAAGAACTGGAATCGTTCTCCTATTCAATATCACATGACTTGCGGGCCCCTTTGCGCGCCATACATGGTTATACCAAAATACTGGAAGAAGATTATTATAACAAACTTGATAAGGAAGGGAAAGACACCATACAAGCCGTGCTGCGCAATTCAAAGCGAATGGGCGAACTTATTGACGATCTCCTGGCTTTTTCAAGACTCGGTAAAAAAGAGCTGTCAACCGACATAATTAATATGGATATGCTTATGCATGAAGTGTGTGCCGAAGTCATATCGCCTGTTGCAAAACACAAAGTAACCCTGGAAATTGCCAGGCTCCCGCCTGCCAATGGCGATTATACGCTCATCAGACAGGTTTTAATCAACCTGGTTTCAAACGCAGTTAAATTTTCATCAACACGCAGCATCAGCCGCATTGAAATTGGTGCCCAAAACAAAGGGGACTTCAATGAATATTTTATTCGCGATAACGGGATTGGTTTTGACATGCGGTATTACAATAAATTATTTGGCGTATTCCAGCGCCTGCATGCACAGGAGGACTTTTCGGGCACGGGAGTAGGACTGGCCATTGTTAAGCGCATTATACAAAAACACAATGGCGGCATTTGGGCCGAATCAGAGTTAAACAAGGGAACAATATTTTATTTTACACTTTTAAACAGCAAGCATGATTAACAGCGAGGTTGAAATTTTATTAATAGAAGACAATATAGATGATGCGAACCTTACCATTCGTGCGCTTAAAAAGAACAACCTGGCCAACCGGTTGTACCATGTTAAAGACGGGGCCGAGGGCCTTGATTTCATATTTGGAACCGGAAGTTATTCAACGCGCAATATTGAAAACAAACCCAAGGTTATTTTACTTGACCTTAAAATGCCAAAAGTTGATGGCATTGAAGTGTTGAAGCGGTTAAAAGCCGATGAAAACACAAAAAAAATACCCATTGTGGTTCTCACCTCTTCAAAAGAAGATCCTGATATTAAAACCTGTTATGAACTTGGGGCGAACAGCTATGTTGTAAAACCCGTGGATTTTGAGTCCTTTATTAAAGCTGTTTCCGACCTGGGGCTGTACTGGCTCCTCATAAATCAATCACCTTCAAATTAATGTTTTGATGCCACACCTAAAAGAATATCGCATATTACACCTTGAAGATTCGCAGAGCGATGCCGATCTTGTAAAACGTCAGTTGCAAAAGGCTCAGCTCAACTTCACCTATTTCCTTGCACGCAATAAGGAGATGTTTCTTGAAGGCCTGGACAATTTTAACCCTTCGGTTATTTTGTGCGACCATGCACTGCCGCAATTTGACTCATTGCTGGCGCATGAAATATATATGCAGCGTGACCTAAAAATTCCTTTTATACTGGTTACCGGTAGTGTTTCGGAAGAATATGCCGTGGCCATGATAAAAAGTGGAATTGATGATTATTTACTTAAAACAAATTTGCAGCGTCTTGCCCAGGCCATTCAAAACGCCTTGGTAAAGCGTGAGCATGAACGAAAAATAAAAGAGGCCGAGGAACAAAAAGAATTTGACCGGAACAATACCAGGGCGCTTATCAACAATACCAGTGACCTCATGTGGAGCATTGATACACAAATGCGCCTAATTATTTCGAACCGTAACTTTGAAGCCATTATTCAAAAAATATCGGGCACTCCTGTTAACCCGGGTACCCATTTACTTGAATTTGGGTTTCCCAAAGAAAAACTTGACTTATGGTTTTCCTATTATGAACGCGCCCTGATGGGAGAAACGTTTACGGTAACCGAACCCCCTGACAAGGTGTATGCCGGCTGGGTTGAAATTTCGTTTTATCCGATATACAAGGACAACAACATTGTTGGCACCGCGTGTTTTGCGCGGGATATAAGCGACCGAAAAAATGCTGAAAGGAAGCTGAAGCAACAATATGATCAGCTATCGGAAATAGCTTTTATGCTTTCACACCAGGCGCGCGCGCCAATAGCCAGCATATTGGGCCTGATAAATTTAATTGATTTTAATAACCCTGGCTCTGAAAAAAACGTTGAAGTACTGAGCAACCTCAAAAAAACAACCAGCATGTTTGATAAGGTCATTCATTCAATTATGCAGAGCACAAGTGAAATTGATGAAATAACCCGTGAAAAAACAAACGGCATTAATTCATTACAAAACTATCACAGGTAAACCCCTTAACAATAGTTTCTTTACACGCATGAGTTACGTTATATTTCACAAACACGTCAACAAGGTCACTGACATTGTAGGGTTTTGCAACCTCTTTAATAACGTTCATACGCATGCCCATGCAGTAATTAAATACAGGATGGCCCGAATTGGTGAAAATTACAGGGGCTTTTCGCAATGCTTCATGCGACCTATACGTGCGATAAAGCCTCCGCAGCGAAACCAGGCAGGTTTGAACATCGGCCACAATAAGTGCCGGTTCAAGCCCACCGTTTGCAATGGTTTCAAGGTTATGCTTGCTGGCATAAACCACTTCATATTCCAGTTGCGCAAATGTGACTTTTATGTCCAAAAAAATCATGCGCTCATGCTCAATTACAAGAATCTGTTTTGTTTTCATAAGAACGTATTAAGAAATATTGTTTCATTTTTCATTTTTCCTGACAAAGGTTACCTGGATCGCTATGAAAAACCAACCGCAATAAATGTTTTAGTACTGCATGTAAGAAAAAACGGAAAAATGTTCTACTTTTATTTGACACTAAAATGATTTAACTATATTTTTAGCTCGTTTATGTTAAAGCT
>DASPJQ010000732.1:0-6346 GCA_035628535.1 Flavobacteriales bacterium
TTGGGTGAAAATAGAAGCCCTGTACGACTCCCAGGATGCCGTGGAAGATGAAGATTATTGCGCCATTAGGGTACGTCCTGCACCTGCACCCGCACCCGATGAAAACAACCGCAAACCGGCACATTTTTTTACGCAGGATGCAACCAGCACCTTTTATGTGAGACGCACCGGCCTTGATGTTAGCGCAGCTGAAAAAGGCCGGAACGAGATTGCAAATACAGAAACCGATACGGTGTTTGACAAGGTGCGAAATAAAATTTATGCCACCGGAGCTTCCTATGGAATAGCGCATTTGCAATGGAAGACACTGGTCAATGGATTTTTGAAAAAGTAAAAAATTATGCTGATTTGATTGGATAACGTGCAAGCAATCAGTTAAATGCCGGACACTCATCGGAATTTCGCATGTCTTTTTTACAGGTATTTATTCCAATAATAACCTCGTGCGTATTGGCGCTTCCCACTTTAATTTTTGACGTTGTCCAGTCAAAAGAATAACCGAATGACAGATTGCCAAGATTAAGCCGCGCAAGGGCAAATAAAGCATCGGTATTGCGCCATCCCAAACCAATTTGAAAGCGGTTTCCAAAATCAAGTTGTGCAGCCAGGTCCAGTTCAATGGCCGAAATGCTTGCCCATTTGAAATTGATGCTGGGTACAATGCTCCTGCGTTCACCAAAAGGAAAGCGTTTACCAGCAGTAATGGTATAATGATAACGTAAATGCGAATCGGCTGTGATTTTCCTGAGTTTATTGCGTACGATGTGCCTGATGGTTGCCCCGGCAAAAAAATCATTGGAGTAAAGGAATAAACTCGGCCAAATATCAGGATAAATAAATACGTTTGTTTTCCCTGTAATAGCATTATCATCGGCAATTTCAGTAACAATATCCTCAACATTGAGCTTATACTGTTGGAGTCCGGCATAAAGGCCAAATGACATTTTAAATTTACGGTTAAACGGGATATGGTAGGCGTATGCAAGATAAATGCGTGTCATACCCCAGGGGCCCATTTGATCGCTTTCAATATTTGCACCAACACCGTGTTTTGAACGCAGGTAACCTTTTTTCTTTCGGGTAAGCGAAGTATGGAAATTTGCGAACGCTGTTTTAGGTGCACCAGGAAATCCCACCCATTGCGTGCGGCCTCCCAAACGGAATTCGATGCAATCACGCCATCCGGCCAAAGCAGGATGATGCCCAAACTGGTTAAACAGGTACTGGGTAAACTGGGCGTTTTGTTGCGACTGCCCTTCATTCATAAGGAGTAGAAATACGATTATATGAAATATTTTTTTTCTCACTAATATTCTTTTTTCGTTGTGTTCGTTAACCGTGTACGGTTTCACTTTCCTTCTTTTTAATATATAATACTTACCCAACCGTAAAAGGTGTCGGCATCTTTGTCATTCGCAGCATTTAATTCAATCACATAATAATACGCGGCTGCAGGCAACGGTTTATTCAGGTAAGTACCATCCCAGGCGTTATCATTTTTATAACCTGTAGAATTATAAACCCGCTGTCCCCACCGGTCATATACCGTTACTTTGCAGGAAGGAAAATTATCAATGCGTAAAATGTGCCAAACATCATTCACATCATCACCATTAGGCGTAAACGTATTGGGCACAACAATAAGCTCGGTTACCACAATCGTCACTTCATCGGTTGCGGTGCAACCATTGTTGGTTACTGTTAGCGTATAAGTAGTGGTGACTTCGGGCTCTACAATAGGCGTGAGGGATGTAGGATCATCCATGTTGGTAGTTGGGGTCCATGAATAACTGGTACCTGTTCCGCTTCCCTGCAACTGGGCCGATTCTCCTTCACCAATTTGTTGGTTGGCGCCTGCATCGGCCGCTACCTGGGTCACCGTTATATCAAGGGAATTTGAACTTGATGCATTCGAACATGGGTCGTTGCACTGGAACGTACAAATGATTTCTGAATTGCTGAAAAGGGTCGTGGTAAAACTTGAGCCCGAAGTGGAATCAACCATTACCCCGTTCACAAACCAATAATACGTGCCTCCGCTGGTACAGCCGGTAACGGTAGCCGTGCTTTGTACGGCATCGCCCTGGCAAACGGTACTGGCTGACGAAACAATGGTAACGGTGGGGTTAACCTGGGGTGTTACGGTAGCCGTAACGCTGTTGGATGTAACGGAAGTAGTACTTACGCAGGGGTCGTTGCTTGTCAGAACAACGGTCACTACGTCACCATCGTTTAGTGCCGAGGTTGAAAAAGTTACCCCACCCGTCCCTGCATTGGCACCATTCACCTGCCATTGCAGCGTTGGTGCTGTTCCGCCATTGGAATAAACAGCATTAAACTCAACCGTTGACCCCTGGCAAATTGTAACGGTTGACGGACTTATGGTAACCTGGGCATTTTCATTTTGTACCGGTGTATCCAGCACGATATCCGCATCTTCGTATGTGCATCCACCGTTATCTGTAATAACAACGGAATAAGTCCCGGGCACAAGTCCCGAGAAGGTGTTTGAGGCCACAGGAGCCCCGCCATTGAGCGAGTACGTATATGGGGAAGTGCCCCCCACCGGTGTTACCACGATGGTACCGGTTGGCGAATCGCAGGTAGGTTGCGTAACGGTGAATGTTGCAGAGGTAATAGAACCGTTAGACGGAACGGTGATGTCTTCATACGTAAACGAACAGCCTGCTGCATCGGTTACAGTAACATCGTATTGACCCGCTTCCAATAACGTAAATGAATTGGATGCCTGCGCTGCCCCTCCGTTCAACGAATAGGTATATGGACCTGTTCCTCCTGTTACACCATTGATATCAATTTGTCCATCGGCATTGCCACACGTGGCATCGGTCGTAACGGCCGCGCCATCCTGCGGCCCGCCTGTCAGGGGCACCGTTACCTGCGTATTGTATGTGCAGCCATTTGCCGAGGCAATTTCGAGTTCATAAGTACCCGCTGCCAATCCGGAGAAAGTGTTTGACGACTGAAAAGCGCCACCATTTAATGAGAACTGCAAAGGTGCGGTTGCTCCCGTAACCGTTCCCACCGAAATTTGTCCGTCATTTCCTGCACAGGTTGCATTGGTAATAACGGTGGATATTTCAGGTGTAACCGCAGGTCCATCCACTTCAATATCAAAATCGCATTCGGCTGGTGAAGTAATGCCGCTACCCACATCATCACCATCAATGTGAACATAATACGTTGTTGACGGGGAAAGCCCTGTAAGACTAATTGTAGTAGATGCGGAAAAGGACGTGCTCACACATTGAACAATGGCATATGTTGACGGATCACAGGCTGTAGACGCTGAAAAAACAGCGGCCGTCAATGCATTGTCAACGCCCGTTCCTGTCAAACAGGAAATATTACTGATATTAATGTCGGCATTTCCACCGGTGGAATTGGTTGTGAATGAAAACCAAACCGAATTATTGACTTCATAACAAAATGTACCGATGGCCAGGTTGCCGTCCGCACAACCGGAACATATTTGTGTGGTGGCGTCAATGTTGTTATAATGCATTTGATTGCCTCCGCAAAGCGACAATGCGCCTGAACAATCATCACCTGGGGTTTGGGCACTGAGGGAAGGGATAAAACAACCAATAAAAACGATATATAAAAACAACTGCCTCACGTAGTAATGACCACAAATTTAACCATTCTATAAAGTTAAACAATTACGGTCAACCCTGTTATAGATATGTTAAATGCCCTTTTTTTTAGGCCTAAGACTGGTTTTGGCACAATAAATGTAAATTTGGCCCATAAACATCCCTTTATGAAACGAATTTTATTCCTGTTTCTCACGTTAAACCTCGGAATTTCATATGCTCAGACAGGCGGGACCGTAGCCCTTGAAGCCAACCCCAAATGGTTTTTAGGCATGGATATGGGCGGTACCTGGATGCAGTCAGACCTTAAAAAAGACTATGCCGGTATGGGCTTCAGCTTCCAGTTCGGTCATTACTTTTACCGCAAGCCCGCGCGCTTTTTTGACGCGGCCTGGCGGTTCCGGTACCTTCACGGTACAACCTTTGGTTTTGACGAAACACGAACGGATATAAGCCAGAATTCGCGTTTTAACGGAACTTTCCCGGAATACTCGAGCCTGGATTATACAAATGATACCGTAAATAACGGGTATATATTTCAAAATTACCGAATGGAATTTAACCGATATGCGCTTGAGCTGCTTATTGGTTTTAATAGTTTACGGGAAAGAACAGGAATTGTATTGAATTTATTTGGTGGTATTGGTTTTACACAACACCAGAGTAAAATGGACCAGCTTAACGAAACCGGTGGGCGTTATGATTATTCAAATCTCGATACTGCCGGTGCTGTTTCGCTTTCTGATCTGAATGATGTACATGGAGGAACACCACGGGACCTTGATTATGAATCGTATGTTCCCGGATATAGTGGAAGCAGTTTAAAGGTTTTACCATCGGTAGGCTTTGAATTAGGTTACCAGTTCGGAAGATATTTTGCAATGGGTGTGGGACATAAAGTCACCTTCACCCTTCGCGATGATATGGATGGAATGGTTGCCACAACCGGACGCCAGACATTCAATGACCGTTATCATTACTCGAATTTATATTTCAAATTTTATATTGGTGGAGGCGGAGGCGGCTCGCATCATACCACACATACAACCCATCACACTACTACTACTACCAACACAACAACCACCAATAACACTCCTCCACCAGCGCAAAACAAGCCGGTTATTCACATAACAAACCCTGCCGCATGTCCTGCCACGGTTCAAAACGCAATGGCCACCATAAAGGCCAATATCTATTATGTTAATAGTGCCAACCAGATTGTGTTTAAAGTAAACGGCAATGTAACGGGCGGATTTAACTATTCGGCCTCCACACAACAGTTTACTTCAGCACCACTTACGCTTTTACCTGGTGACAACATTATTGAAATTAAAGCCACCAATGAAGCAGGAAGCGATTATCAAAGCTGTGTAATCAATTACCAAACGACTTTAAGCAATCCCATTAACCCTCCGGGTTATCCTCCTGTGATTACTGTACACAACCCACCGCATTCACCTTATACTACTTCAACCAGCAACATCAATATTGTTGCAACTATATTGAATATTGACAACGCTTCACAGATTTCTTACCGTGTTAACGGTGTATTGACGAGCGGGTTTTTCTTTGATCCTTCAAACGGCTCTTTCTCATCAGCTATTGGGTTAAATGAAGGCGCCAATTCGGTTGAAATTAAAGCTACAAACTTATATGGCCAGGATAAAGAAATACTAACCATCAATTATACAAAACCGGTAACCATTCAGCCGCCAGTTGTAACCATTTATAACCCTGCCATCAATCCGCATACGGTTACCGTAAATTCAGGTACCGTAAATGCAACTGTGCTCAACGTGGCCTCGGCTTCCAACATAATTGTTACAGTGAACGGTATTAATTATACGGGCTTCACGTTTAATCCTTCTACCCACCAACTGGTGCTTACCACACCGCTTATTACAGGCGCGAATGTTGTACAGATAACCGGTACGAACGCGGCCGGCAGTGATTCCAAAAACACTACAATTATTTACCAGCCCGTACAAAATAATTTACCTCCGGTTGTTACATATACCGATCCGATTACGAATCCATACTCCACCATTGTTAACACCAAGTTGATCAAGGCAACAGTTACCAATGTAAGCGCTGCCTCAGGAATAAGTGTGAAGTTGAACGGTTCTGCGGTAAGCGGCTTCAGTTTTGTCAATACTACTGGCGAAGTAACCTTTACTGCATCACTTATTAATGGTGCCAACGTTGTTGAAATAAAAGGAACCAATCCTTATGGCAGCGACAGCAAATCAACCGTAATTATTTATAATAAGGTTAATACAGGATTACCACCGGTAGTTGCCATTAATTATCCGATGTCGAATCCTTATAACACAACTGTAAGTAATGAAACTGTTAGCGCAACTGTGTTAAATGTAGCCGGAGCCAGCAATATTAACGTAACTGTTAATGGAACAGCCACAACAGCCTTTACGTACAATGCAGCAACAAAAGTACTGACACTGCCACTGACCTTGTCAACTGGCACCACAACGGTTACCGTTAAGGCAACAAATGCATTTGGTACTGACAGCAAAACGACTGCACTGGTTTACAGCGTTCCCTGCAACATACCAACCATTACACCCGTTAATCCATCAACGAGCTCTTATACGACCGGAATTTCTCCGTTTAATTTTATAGCCTATTCTACCAACATTACCAGCGCTTCACAAATAGAATTCACGTTTAACGGTGTGACTACGCCATTCATTTTTGATGCATCAACAGGT
>DASPJQ010000733.1:0-4929 GCA_035628535.1 Flavobacteriales bacterium
CTGGTTTACCCATGTGGGCGATGGCATTACCGGTGTGGTTATTTGCCTGCTGCTTTTACTGTTTTACAACCTTGGATCGGGTATTGTGGCGTTGGCGGGCATGGGGTTATGCGGCATTGTTTCATGGCTTTTCAAATACCAGTTTTTCCTTGATAGCGACAGGCCCCACCATTTTTTCTGGGGAAACAAAATGATACACTACGTAGAGGGTGTAGCGCTCAATACTGAAAATTCATTTCCATCAGGCCACAGCCTCACCGCATTTTTTACTTTTACCTTTCTGGCGCTTTTATCGTTTTCCCGCCCGGTACTCCGGCAATTTGCCCTTGCTCTTTTTGCCATACTGGCTGCTTACTCACGCGTTTACCTGGCGCAGCATTTTATTGGCGATATAGTAATGGGGGCCTCGATGGGTATTTTGTTGGCCCTTGTTTGTTACAAGCTGTACACAAAATCAAAAAACATCAGGGTTTTTAATCAATCCATTGTACATCTTTTGCGCAAATGAACCAATTGAATTTCTTTCGATACAACCCCTCGCGTTATGCACTGCTGGTTTTCATCATGGGCACCGTTTTCTTTTTCCCATTTCTGGGCCATCTGCATTTGTTTGATTGGGACGAAATCAACTTTGCCGAGTCAAGCCGTGAAATGCTGGTGAGCGGTGACTATTTTCATGTTCAGGTTAATTTTATGCCGTTTTGGGAAAAACCCCCGTTGTACATGTGGCTGCAAAGTGGTAGCATGCATGTATTTGGCGTGAATGAATTTGCAGCCAGGTTCCCGAACGCCCTCTTTGGATTAATCACGCTTTTAAGTATTTTTTACATTGGTAAAAAACATGTAGACGCCCGGTTTGGTATGATGTGGGCCCTGGTTTACATCATGAGTTTTCTTCCGCATATTTATTTCAAAAGCGGCATAATTGACCCTGTTTTCAATTATTTTATTTTCATGAGCATTTATTTCCTGGTACGCACTATTCATGACAAACAGCACAAACACGCCTTGCTAAGCGGTGTGTTTGCAGGGCTGGCCATTCTTACAAAAGGCCCGGTTGGTTTGTTGCTGATCATGCTAACGTATGTTTTTTACCAGCTTATTACCCGCTTTAAACGCCCCGGAACAACAATACACATTATTTTATTCACCGTTTCAACCGCATGCATAACTGTTGTATGGATTCTTCCCGAAATAGCCAAAAACGGTTTTTCAACCCTGGGGGATTTTGTCCAATACCAGATACGTCTGCTTACAACGGGTGATGCCGGGCACGAACAACCATTTTTTTATCATCCCCTGGTTGTTTTCCTGGGCTGTTTTCCCATGAGTATTTTTTCATTACCCTTATTCAGGGTGCGCAGGTTTGAAGCGCCAATTGATTTTACCCGGTGGATGATGGTTTTATTTTGGGTAGTTATGATTTTGTTCACCATTGTAAAAACAAAAATTGTGCATTACAGCAGTATGTGCTGGCTACCCATGAGTTTTTGCGCAGCGTATTATTTGCATACCCGGTTCAAAGACGTAAACATGTCAAAAACCCCTGCTCTTTTATTCTTAATTGCGGGAATTTTATTTTCGCTTTTACTTGCTGCATTACCCATTGCCGGCTATTACCGCTCACTACTCATACCTTTTGTAAAAGACCCGTTTGCCATTGCCTGTATGCAGCAGAATGTTCCATGGCAGCCATGGACCGTTTGCTGGGGAATTGTTTTTTTTATCGGGGTTTTTATTGGCTACAGGTATTTAAGGCGCAATGCTGTGCAGTGTTTCCTGACCGTGCAGGGCGCATTGACCGGATTAACACTTATTGGCTTTTTACTGACCGTTGTACCAAATATAGAAGCGCACAGCCAAAGACCTGCAATAGAATTTTACAAGTTGCTGAAGGGTAAAGACGTTTACGTTTTTCCGCTTGGATTTAAAAGTTACGCGCATTATTTTTATTTTGAAGTACCGCCAACCAAAAATAAGGAACGGCTTGACGAAACCTTTTTGCTTTATGGTCCCATTGATAAACCTGCGTATTTCGTAACCAAGGCCAATTCTGATTTTCTTGACCTAAAAAGTGACGCTTTTACGCTGATCAAAACCGAAGGAGGATTTAAATTTTATAAACGCAATTAATATGAAAATATTTATTGGACGTTTATTGAAAAGGCCGTTGTTAGTCCTTTTGGTTTGTACTGCACCAGTTTTATTTCTTAAACTGTTTGAGATGCATAACTGGGGCGATGATTTTGCTCAATATTTAATGCACAGTCAAAAACTGGCATCGTTTCAAAATCCCGCTGAAACCAATTATATATACAACCCCGATTATGCGGTGGAATCACCCCCGGTTTATCCACTTGGATTCCCCCTGCTGCTCACGCCAATCAGCATTTTCAGTCCTGAAAGTTTACTGCCTTATAAATTGTTCATGCAGCTGGTTTATTGCGGTTTTGTATTGTCGGTTTTCCTTGTATTACGCAAACACCTGGGTACAATCTTTGCTTTCGTAATAAGTTTACTCATCGCTTATAATCCATTTTTACTTGAGTTCAAATCGCAGATTCTTTCCGATATTCCTTTTGCCGTTTTCTTTATGCTTTCGTGCTACTATATACAAAAAGGCACAGGACCGGTTAAAACAGGACTACTTGTGGCATTTACTGTTTTCATTCGCACAGCCGGCATTGCACTATTGATGGCATGGCTGGTTAAACTGGCTATCGACTATTATAAAAAAAACGGATTGAGGCTTCCGGTTTTTGATGCAAGGCTTTTCCTGAATTGCTTTTTTATTTTCCTGTTTCCCCTGGGTATTCTTTTCCTGAACCAATACACCGGGGGTAGCGGATATGCTTCACAGTTTGCCGGTGTAAGCACGATTGAAACCGTAAAAAGTAATCTTGTTTTACAGCTCAACATTCTGAACAATGTCATAATTGCAGACCTTCCTGCATATGGCCATTATAAGTATACATGCATAGTTTTGCCCCTGCTGTTGTTTACCGGATTGTTTTCTCATTTACGCCAACGAGGTTACTTTCTGGTGTTGGTGTTTGCCTGCTATGAATGTGTTGTGTTGATTTTCCCATATCAGTATGGCACCTTTCGTTTCATCATACCCATTTTACCCGTTATTTATTTATTCCTGGCAGAAGGATTGTTATGTATAGCATTGCTGTTCAAAAAGAGAATAATTACAGTTGCAGGCTATGCATTACTGCTGTTTACCGTCTTCACCATGTATGTTAAAACAAATGAGGTACTCTCGCAGAATCAAAAAATAAGCCCGGAAGACAAACCTGCACAGGAAATGTTTGCCTTTTCAAGAGACAGTACCTCAAAGAACGCCCATTTTTTATTTGTAAAACCAAAGGCATTGGGTTATTTTGCACAACGAAAATGCGTAACAAACAACCCTGCCGGCAGCGATGAAGAAATAACAAGTTTATTGGCAAAATACCAGGTCGATTATATTGTTCAGGGACTTGAAAATGCAGCGCTGGATCACTATATAGAACGAAGCCGGGAAGGACTTGAAAAAGTGTTTGTGAACAGGCAATTTACCGTTTACAAAATAAAAGGACGATTTTGACAGGTTAATTCAAAGGTTTAGCCAACGTCATTTTCATTTCCACCTTCAAACCGCTTTTGTTTTCAATAAATAAATTGGCATCTACCTGATCGCATAAAATTTGTATGAGCTGAAGCCCCAGTCCGCTTGTATTTTTAAAGTCAAAACTTTCCTTTATCCCTACCCCGTTATCTCTTACCGAGATGGTAATAAGTTCGTTTACATTGGTTGCATTTATGTAAATCACACCTTTGCCTTCAGGATAAGCATGTCGCAAAGCGTTTGTTATCATTTCGTTTAGTACCAGTCCCAACGGTATCATTGTATCCATTTCAAAATAAATGCTGGCATCAACCTGTATGTCCACCTCAATTTCTTTCCTGTCGCCTGTATAGCTAAAACTCAATTGCTGAACCAGGTTGCTTACATACCCTTTTAGCGCTATTTTACTCAGGTCAGGGGTTGAATACAACATTTCGTGCACCAATGCCATTGATTTGATGCGGTTGCGGCAGGCAATAAGAGCTTCCTTATGCCGCTGATCGCTTATTAATTCGCATTGCAGGTTAATGAGGCTGTTAATGATTTGTAGATTGTTTTTGACACGGTGGTGGATTTCCTTAAGCAACTGCTCTTTTTCAAGCAATGAAACGGTTGAAGCTTTCAATTCTTCACCCAACATGTTTACACCGGCTGCAATGGCATCCATTACATCTTCACTACCGTCTTCAATATATGTTTTCGGTGCAAAATCAAGCCGTGCATAAGACATGATTACTTCCAGGATGGCGTTTGCCCTGGTATTTTGTGCATTCTGCTCTGTGTTTTTTAGTACACCGCTGTTCATTACAAAAACTTCTTAAGCCATTTTATAGCGTCTTTTTCATTGTCAAACAAACGCATGGGCACAGTAGGCTTGTTAAGGCCCATAAAAAAATTACCAATTATGCGGCTGAGTGGTGAAGATATAATAATTGCGAATGAATTAACTACCGAATCGCGTCCCCTTAATGAAAAATGATCACGCGCTTCTTTGGAAACCGACTTCACACTGCGCGCATCAATAAGCAGCGGATATTTTTTACCGTAGTAAAAAGTTTCCACCGCTGCAGTATTTTCTTTGGCATCGGCCAGGGACACTTCGGCATTTTTTTTGACAACACTGCGCACAATTCCGTCCTTCCCCATCCAGGTATAATATTTTGCCACTTCAATTACTTTATCCTCTTCTGTAAAATTCATCAAGTCCACAAAATTAATTAAATAATAATACATTTTTGGTTTTACCCAATCACATTCCCCTTTTACCTGTTGAAATCACCCGCTTACCGGGAAATCACGCTATACGGTATATGAAT
>DASPJQ010000734.1:0-11762 GCA_035628535.1 Flavobacteriales bacterium
GCTAACCGTAAGACATTATACCGAGAAAATTTTAACAAAAGCCACAGAAGGAAGAGAGATCTTGGTGACCCAAAAGAGCCGGTCAACCGCGAGGTTCGTATTTAGGAGTAAATAAATTGCTCGGTAGAAGTTATTAGTTAATTGTTATTGGGCAGTGCGCGTTAAAGGACTTTATCCGATGAATTTACATTATTTTCCCCATCCCATTCCCACAGGCGTTTTGTTTCCAGCGCTTCCCGGTTTATCAGAACCTAACACTAACGGCATTATTCAAAAAATAACTGGTGGTAGGAATACCATTGGGCGGGTATGCATCATAAAACAAATTATACACGATTTTAAAATTCACTTTTTTGGTCACCGCAAACCGCAGCGATGTTTCAGAGGAAATGCGGTAGTCAGCCGGGAACAAAAAATCAGGCTGGTAATACGTAATGGTGTTGAACCCGGCAGTTTTGCTGAACTGCCAGTCAAACGAAATAAACGCGCTGTAACGCACCGTTTGGTTAACAATGCCATCACTTTGCGTTTCATGTTCGGCCATTATAAAAGCACCAAGGTTAAGGGCAATGGAATCTTTTTTTACCACCTCAAAACGGGCGCCACTTCCAAACAGCAAACGCAGGTTGATCATTTGAACGCGGTTGTATTGACCCTGCATAAACGTCTCCAGGTTTATTTTAGGCGCTTTTTTTAAGTTGTAACTGTGGCGCATGTGCCCAAAACCTGAATTCACAAAATCGCTGCCGTCAGCCTTTACCAAACCGAAGTCGGTAAGGAACATGACATGGTTTTGCTCCTTGTTCCACGCCACTTTGTTGCGGTTGCCAAACTGGGTAATAACGCGTATGTTTTTAATGATGGTAAAATTAAGGTCGATGTCAAATTTCCATCCTTCTTTTTTTGGATCAAGGCGCTGATTTTCGATGTTGACAATTTGTGATTGTGATACAAACGAAAAAAAGAAAAATATAAAAACAAGAAAAATGCGCATCCTGCAAATTTATAGAAAAAACAATTGAAAACAGGATCACCAAAACGGCCTTAAGCCCGCATGGGTTGCAGGAATTTCCAATCAGTATCTGAACGAATTATTTTTTCTTGCAGTAAACCCCGACAGGGATAGAGCCGGTACCCTGGAGTAAAAAAATCAACCAAAAGCCAGATCCTCCGCTGGGCCAGGACTGCATGCAAAAAACAGGATTACGTTGCTTACTCAGGAAAGGGGCTTTTGATTGATTTTTTATGAGGAGTAAAGGCGATAGCCCGGTGACCAACTTGTGAATCATGGTAATTAGAAAAACTTAGCGTTGGGCAGGAGGCCAAAAAAGGATTGATATATTGTCCCACTCGGACAAAAAACGTGGTTTCAAGTGTTCCGCATTGTTGTACCCGGTACTTTGTTTTTTGTACTTACCGGCCGTATTAACCAAAGCGCCAGCAACAAATTTGGCACCCAGCCCAACCAGGCCACAATGCGGTAGGCGTCCATGGGGTGCGGATTAAATGCATACACGATTCCCATTTTCCATAAACGTAACGTTAGTGCGCTACACGTTAGTGCAAAACTGAGAATCATAAAGTTTTTATGTTTGACGAAATTACGCTTAACGGCATAATACCAGGCCAGCGCGGTAAATGTAAGCCACAGGACCGACAGCATGGTAAACGCTATTTTGGAATACAGCCCACCGTTGGCATAAATGGACATGATGAAACCGGCCGGACCTGAAGCAAAAAGCAGTACAAATACATACATTTTGCCCATGTTGCGGTGCAGGGTCCTGCGCTTTTTAAGTATTTTATTGGAAAACTGGGTAAAACCGGCCAAAAGCAGGAAGCAACTTGTAAATACGTGAATATAAAAGGCGTTCATCCAAACCCGGTTGTCAATATAGGATTGCTTGAGGGCCAAAAAGGCAGTATCGCTTTTCATTTCACCGTAAGGCAGGGTAATGCGCACCATCAGATAAGTGAAAAAAGCCAGCAAAAAATAAAGCAGGACCGCGTTATATTTTAATACGTGTTGCATTATATTTATAAGTACTAGTTTTACCAAAATTAACCATATGAAAACAAAAACCGCCATTATTCTTATTATCTGTGTAAACATCTTTATTTATTGCTCCTGCGGAGGCGGCTCAGCGACCGAAGACAAAGCAACGGGCTCCGATTCAAGCAATACGAAAACCGAAGAAGCTGCTGTTAAACGGTCTGGTAAAGACCCCCGAACCATTGGAGGGGACAAGTCAACCGCCCAACTTAACATTGAAGCGGCCATGAAAGATATGCAAAACGCCACTGACCCCATTATTGGTTACTGGGTAGGCGCTTTTGGCAACAACCGCATCAATCTTGTTTTAAGTGAAATAAAAGGTAATACCATCAAAGGCCATAGCGTTTGCGCAGGTAACTACCGCCCTATTACGGGCACCATTCAATTGAAAAGAGCCGAAGCGCATAAGGTAAGCATGACTGAACCGGGCGATGATAAATACGATGGTAAATTTGATTTTGAGGTTGATTTGGATAAAATGAAAATTACGGGTAACTGGGCTCCTTATAAGGAAGTGAACGGGACAACGGCCAAAAGTTTTACGCTTGAGAAAAAAACGTATACATATGATCCGTCAGTAGGTGAATACCCCCAGGCCAGCCAGCGTTTGTTGACCGAAGAAGACGTTGAAAATTATACTTCTGAAGAACTGGAAGTAATGCGCAACGAGATTTATGCACGCCACGGTTACAGCTTTAAAAACCGCAAAATGCGCGCTTATTTTGAAGCTAAGGACTGGTATATTCCGTTGGGTGTTGACATTCGTTCGCAGCTTACCGATGATGAAGTAAAAAATATTGCGTTAATTTACCGGTATGAGGAATACTACAAAGTCAATTATGACGATTATGGTCGCTAGGCCGTTTTTGTTATTACTAATTCTAGCGAAGCCTGTGTACACCCGTGCACAGGCTTCTGCGTCTATTACGCCTGTGTATGATGAAAAAAGCAACATTGCACGAACCATTACAATTTTTTTTGAAGGCATGAGCAAGGGCGATACTACTATGATGAACGAGGTAATAGATAAACATATGGGGTTGCAAACGGTTATTGACCGGCCCGGGCAACCTGTAAAAATACATTCTGAATCAAAATCGCAGTTTTTAAAAGCCATTGCGGTTCCGCACAAACAAAAATTTGAAGAGGTTATTACCAATTGGGACATACGCATTGACGGGGTGTATGCCAATGCCTGGTGCAAATACAAACTCATGATACAGGACACTGTAATGAGCCATTGGGGTACTGATAATTTTCAATTGATTAAAGACGGTGGCAAATGGCGCATTATGGCCATTACCGATACGCGCAGGGCGCCTAAAACCTGGGTGGATGAAGCGCCAACCGATATGGTAAGCCGTTATGAAGGATCAGCTGCATTGAAAACACGCGAGGAACTGAGTTTGCTGATAAACGATTTGATGAACACATGGCACAAGGCGGCAACCACAGCCGATGAAAAAGTGTTTTTTGATTTTATGTACCCAGGTGGTATTTACCTGGGAACCGATAAAACCGAAAACTGGACGAAAGAGGAATTTGAGAAATGGAGCAAAAAATATTTTGAAAAAGATAAGGCCTGGGATTTTACCCCCTATGACCGCCATATTTATTTTGCCAATGGGAATGCATATGCCTGGTTTGATGAATTACTGAATACCTGGATGGGTGTTTGCCGTGGCTCAGGTGTACTGAAATACGAAAACGGCACGTACAAACTTATGCATTATAATTTAGCTGTTACTGTACCGAACGAGAAAATGAAGGAGTTCGTGAAGCTCAACAAATAATTTGCAAATTGGCGAATAAATATCATGTTTGAATAGTGAATTTATTTGTATTCAAAATATTCAGGAAATTAAAATAAGACATTTTTGGCTGCCTGCTTAATTAACTACTTCGGCTGTTTCGATTTTAACCTTAACTCACACCTGCGGTTTTTACCGTTCTCTTCATAACTGCATTTGTCAGCATCGGTACAGGTATTTACAAGCCTTGTTTCTCCAAAATACGCACCTTTGATACGGCTTGCATCAATACCCCGTGAGGCGAAATAATTTTTGGTATTGCGCATGCGCATTTTTGACAATTCCATATTATGCTCGTGCGTATAGCCTGCATCGGCATGCCCGTCAATTTCAAGCACAAGGTTTTTGTCTTTCCGCATCATATCAAGCATTTTTTTAAGGCCGACCTGGTCCTCGGGGCGTATGTCCCATTTGTCTTTTTCAAAATAAATAACCAAACTTTCGTTTACTGTGGTATTTATATTCGTATTATTATTTGTATTACCTGCTACATTGTTTTTGGCCCTTCGGTCAAAAGTGAATTTACCGTCCTGCGCATCCAGCAATGCAAGCCGGGCATCGTACCGGTTCAGCATTTCAAGTTTATAATCCCGTGTATTCATACCGGCATCGTCACCATCAAACTTAAAAATATATACTTCCTTGGGAGGCAATCCTACCAATACGAAATTGCCTTTTGAATCGGTTGTGCCTTTGCCAATCACATTACCGGCTTCATCAAGCACCATAAAATCAAGACCGGCTACTGTTCCACCCAATTTCTCGGGCTTAAACCGCCCTTCAAGATTTGTATAGTTCGCAGGGAAAAAGGAAAGGTCTTTGTTTTCAAGCAAACTGAGCGAACTTTCAAGTTTGCCATCAAGGCGCCTGTAAATAAACGGACCCGCACCGCTGCGTTTCAAATCGGCAATAACCTCGTCCTTGCTGTTAAATAACAAAACGCGCAAATCATCATACTGGCTATCGGTTGTAATGAACAGGTTTTGATCAGACGGGAGTTTGGTAAACCTGAAATTACCATTCTTGTCGGTAATGGTTCTGGTGTAAACGTTTCCGGCCTCGTCAACCAGAATTACATTTAATCCCTCAACGCTGGCATCGGTTAAACGTTCATGCACAAACTGGCCGTTGATGCTTCCTGTTTTTTTACCGTTAATGTCGGCCTCATCCAATTCCATGAACGCCAAAGTACCAATATCATTATCCAGTTTTTTGTATACGAATGAGCCCTTTGAATTACTCATGAGCACGGCATACTCAACGCCATCTTTGTTGTAAACGTGCAGGATTAAATCTTCGCCAACCTGTACGGTTTTAATGGTGAATTCCTGGTCGGCTGGTAAGTTGGTAAACTGGAAACCACCGTTTGCATCGGTTTTTGTAGTAGCTACTATATTACCGGCTTCATCCAGCAACTGCACGTCAAGCCCGCTGGGAAAACCTTCTGATAGTTTGGCGTAAGTAAACTTGCCCAGAATGTTTTTTGAAACAACGGTGGCCGATTCTTTTACAGTAAAAAAGAAAATATCATCGCCCCCCATTCCTGCCCGGTTGGAAGCAAAAAAACCGTTACGCCCGGTTTTTGTGAGGAAAAACGAAAAGTCATCGCTGGGGGAATTAATGGAGTTGCCAAGTGACTCGGCAGGCTGGTTTTCATTTTTCAGGTCGAATCTATACAGGTCAAGCCCACCAAGCCCGCCTGCTTTTGCCGATGAAAAATACAAAACGTTGTTTTGTACGAATGGAAACATTTCATCTGATGCAGTATTCACTTTATCACCCATGTTCAGGGGTGCTGTAAACGTTTCATTCTTAAAATCTGAAACGAAAATATCTTTGCTGCCAAGGGTACCAAGTTGGTCAGACGCAAAATAAATTTTGTCACCCGCATCGTTGAAGCAAGCGTGACCGTACGAAAAATCGTTCCCGCAAAATGAGAGCCGTTCAGGTTTGCTCCATTTACCTCCTGTTTTTTTGACGAGATACAACTGCGGTTTGTTGGTTTTACGCTGGGTAATTACGCGGGTTAGCACGGCAAAATTCCCGGTAGGATGAAATGCAATAGGGCCTGAATGAAAATAATCAGGCATTTTATCATCAAAAGGCTGCACTTTTGAAAAGGAAACCGAATCATCAGAAGGACTTTTAAACGAAGCCTTAAAAATATTCAGGTGCTTTTTCTTTTTCCACTGCGATTCACCAACCTGCGTGAGGTACACTTCGCGGTCACTTACAAAAACCAGGTTATTGTCAAGAATTACCGGACTAAACTCCGCATTCTCAGAATTGATTTTATTTACGGGTTTTACTTTGTACTCAATTGTCACGGTAGTATTGAAATTATTGCCAACCACCTGTGAAATGCCTGCGAAAAAAGCTGAAATAAAAATTCCTGTACTGAGTAGCGCCCTATAATTCATTACAAATACCTTGGAGAAACGTGTTTAGTTTTTTTAATGTTCAAATCAAAGCCGGCCACAATTTCGTGTGTGCCCAACGTAAACTTTTTTAACCTGTTCATAACAAGGTCATATGAATATCCAATGCGTGCCCAGTCGGTCACGTAAAATTCTGAAATAAACGTTATACCATTGCCCGACCGGAAAGAGGCGCCCAGCCAAAAAACCTTGTTGAATAAAAAACTCGCATTCAAATCAACATTAAGCGGTGCACCCTCAACATATTTTACCAGTACCGATGGTTTGAAAACCACTTTGGGCGTTATTTCAGCAGCGTATCCAGAGGCAAGCATAAAATGGCGTTTCAGGAACAAATTGGTGCCCGTAGGATAGTTTTCAAAATTGAATTTTGACTGCGTAAGGTGTGTTCCTGAAAAACCAACATAAAACTTGCGCGTATAGTAATACAACCCGGCATCAAATGTGGGTACCAGGGTTGAAATGGTATTTTGCGTATTGAATTTATCAGTAGGGTTGTTGTAGTTCAATTTTGTATTGTCAAGGCGTGAATTAAAAACGCCACCACGTAATCCGAATGAAAGTTTTCCGTTGCCGAGGGGCAAATGGTATGCGCATGTCAACAGTGCGCCCGAATTGCGGGTGGGTCCAACCACATCATTCACCACGTTTATGCCTGCAGCCAGTTTGGTTTGGCCAATACCTGAATGCACACTGAATGTTTGCGTAGCAGGGGCCCCATCAATTCCCACCCATTGCTGGCGAAACAAAAGCACCCCGCTTAAGGCGTCACGGCTGCCCGCATAGGCCGGATTAATCATAAACGGATTAAACATGTACTGGCTGTATATGGCCACCTGTTGGGCTTTGACCCCATGAAAGGAGACCAGGACCAAACTTATATATATCAGTTTCTTCATGTTTTTCTCCCTGTTAGTAGTTAACCTGTATCCAACCCGCTTTTTGCTGTCCGTCATCAAAATATTGCACAATAAAATAATATGTTCCTGCAGCAACCAGTGAACCGTTGTACTTACCGTCCCAAACTTTTGTCACATTATCGTATCCGTCAATCTGCACCATTTTATCGCCCCAACGGTTAAAAACGGTTACCGTATTTTGGGGATGTGAACCAATCCCGTTAATGATCCATGAATCGTTCACTCCATCGCCATCGGGTGAAAATGCGTTGGTAATATTTTCCAATGAACAGGGTTGCACATCAACCCTGACCGAATCATATAAAGTACAACCCGGCAAAGCAGGAACATCCACTATAATATAATATGTATGGGTAACGCTGGGTCCAACAAAAGGTGCAAGCACCGTGTTATCATTCATGGTGGTATCGGGCACCCACTGAACAAATGAGAGCCCCGTACCCAAAACCGGATTGAGCTGGATGGGTTCGCCTGAGCAGGTTTGGTAAGGTTCGTTCATGGTGATAAGACTTGCATCATAGTTGGTATACGTAAACAGCAAAGGCGCGCTAACGCAGTTAGCACCTACGGTATTTACAATGTAAAGAGTATGTGTTCCACCGGGGAAAGATGCCGTAGAAACAGTGCCTCCTGTTGCAATAAGGTTGGTAAGACCATTGTCCGTATACCACTCCGTACCCAATGGATTGCTCACGGTAACGGTGCCTGGCGAGGTGCCGCAATAATCAAACGGAGGCGTTGAACCAAGTATGGGTGCAACCGGATCATTTGCTACAACCACATTAACCTGGGTATAGTTGACGCAGGTTGTTACAGGATCAACATATAAGTATGCCACCGTGTCGGTTCCAACAGTAGTGGGATCATAGTTATAAGGTGAACCGCTTACAAAAGTGCCATTGAGTAAAAATGCACCACCACCCGGAACACCGGTTGCTACAATAGGCCCTTCGCTCACGCAATACGGACCAGCCGTTAACCCGGTAATTGAAACCGGAGGCAACGCATTCAACCAGATATTGTTTGTATCGGTATTGGTACAGCCGGTTGTGGCATCGGTATACGTATAGGTAATGGTATGGTATGTATTTGTTGTTGCCAACCAGGTAATCCATACACCGCTTGTTGCATTCAAGCCAATGACACCGCTCCAGGTTCCTCCTGCAGGCGTTCCCACAAACGTTGCCGTATCGCCATAACAGATAAAATGATCAGGTGTAACGGTAACCGCTGGCAACGGATTAATGGTTATGGTAACCGTATCGGCTATAAAACACGGTGATGTATACGAATGGTAAATCTGATACGTTCCCGGTACTGACGCGCTCGGAAATATTTCACCGGTTGTTGTATTAATTGTAACACCTGTTCCACCAACCACGTCAAAATATCCGCCTGCTGATGCTGTAAACGAAGGAGCAACCGGCCCTGCAACACTTGCGCA
This sequence comes from Flavobacteriales bacterium, assembly GCA_035628535.1. Lineage (GTDB taxonomy): Bacteria > Bacteroidota > Bacteroidia > Flavobacteriales_D > UBA2798 > DASPJQ01. The sequence continues at coordinate 8,670 of DASPJQ010000734.1, forward strand.
ATAATTGGTTGCCCCATAACTGAATGTCGGATCAGTGCCGGTTGTTACAACCAGGTTCATGGTATCGGTATTTGTACAGGTACCATTATACACTTCAAATACGTAGCTTGTATTTGAGGCGGGATTTACAACGGTGGTTGCAGAAGTTGAAAACGATGTACCGCTTCCCAGAACATACCAGTTGTATGATCCGGCATCGCTGGCACTTCCGTCAAGAAGATAGGTTCCGCCTACGCACATTGTATCGTCAATTCCTGCGTTAACGACAGGGCCTGCAATAATATTGATAACCGAAGTTGCGGTATCGGTACATGTTCCTGCTGTAACAATTAATTCAACAGTAAATGCTCCTGACGAAGTATACGTATGGCTCGGGTTTTGAAGGTTGCTTCCTGCAGCATCACCAAAGTCCCAGGTCCATCCGGAAGCGGGTAATGCTGTTCCGGCAGATGCATCGCTAAAGCTAATGGGACTGTTTTCGCAAAACGACCCGAAAGTAGTAAAGCTTGCTGTTAAATCAGGTCCAGCAGCAACCGTTAAAATAAGGGTATCATCGCAACCATTCACATCGGTAACCAGTACGGTGTACACATCGGCTGCAAGGCCTGGAATTGTTGAAGTGGCAGCATACATGACACCGGAATTTGAACCTGCGGGTACCGAAGAGCTGTTGTATGCGTCAATAGTAAATGGTGCCGTTTCTCCGCTGTTAAGTACCAGTTCAATGCTTCCGTCAGCATAACCTGCACAGGTTTCGTTTAAAACGTTTGGGGTAAAATTAAGCGGTGCAGGCGCAGTGATGGTAACGGTGTCGCTATTCAGGTTACAACCTCCAGACTCGGTTACTTCGCAAAAATAACTCCCGGGTAACAATCCTGTTGCTGTTAACGCAGTGGCTCCGGCAACTGGTGTACCCGATGCGGTGTACCATTGAAAAGCGGTGGGCGTTGCGCCAATCACACTTACCGTTGCGGACCCATCGGCTGAGTTACTACAGGTAGCATTGGCCACCACTGTAGCAGCTGCCGAAAACGTACCAAGGGTAAATGCCGCTGAAAATTCAGATGTTTCGTATTTACCTCCTCCAATGTCTTCAGAAAGGGTGGCCGTAAACCGTGTTCCCGCTGGAAAAATACCACCAAAAGGGAATGCCCATGACGCAGATGAACCGGGTGAAACTATGGTCATGTTTCCAATTAACGAATCGCCTTCACCAAATCCGGTTGGATCGGCTGTGGCAGGAGGAACAATTGCAAAAAATTCCAGGCGGTATACACCTGTTGGATTATCAACATTAATTGTTCCGCTCAGGTTCGTCTGGCTTGAAACGCTGCAAACAAATGCGCTTGTAATTACCGGGTAATTCTGTCCGTTGTTACCATAACTTGTGAGATCGTCAACATCATTAAGATCGTTGGGCAAGGGAGTCCATCCGCCACCATTTCCCAGCGAAATACCGATACCGCCATTATTGGACATTTTGTTGCCAAGGATACCTATACCGCTGCAGGTAGGTTGCACAAGTACTCCCGTTTGGGAATTACCTGAAATTATATTTCCTTCTCCTCCTGCTCCACCTATCATTCCGTTTGCAGCACCATTGAGCACAAATACTCCCAGTAACAGGTTTGGATAAGGAACATCGGCACTGCTCAAACCAATGCGGTTCGAACGCACGTTGAAGTTGGTTGTGTTGTCAATAAGGACACCATCCTGTGAATTACCAGAAATTATGTTGGTATCAATATCGACCAATGAACACCCAAGCACTTTAACACCTACAATATTTGCTAGGACCGAGGTTTGTGATGAATTTAAACCGATCACGTTCATGCTGATTGTTGCAAGGCTGAAGTTCCCAACCAATTCAATACCCGAGCCGGTGGTATTCCCGCTTACAAGGTTCCCCTTAATCACCGTATTGTCGCCTGAGTTTTGAACCAATACACCTGTATTATTGGACCGGGAAAACAAACCGCTTGAATCGGTACCGATTTTATTGTTAAGTATGAGGTTGCCATTACCGGCACCATTCAGCCATACACCTGCCGAAGTGTGATCGCCAATAACGTTATGTTCAATTATATTGCTGAAGGACCCATTTATAAGATGTATGGCCATTGGGCCATTTCCAGCGGCAGCATTATCGGGACCCACACCAATAAAATTATTTTTTATTTTGGTGTTGTTGGCCAGGTCCATGTAAATACCAACCGCGGAATTTTTGCAGATATAATTTCGTCCCGAATATGTACCATTTCCAATTTGATTGGAAACGGCACCGGAGTTAAGTATGTTGATTCCCGTTCCATTAGGCAGTGCCGGATAAGTTGTCGCGGCATTGCGTGAAAGACCTATGTAGTTAGCCAGGACTTTAACATCAAAAGTGCCTTCAAGACGTATCCCATCATTTATGGCTCCTCCAATGGTGTTACCGTAACCACTTATGGCTTTACCTATGTAGCCACTTGTACCCGGTTTAAAATGCACACCATAATTGGATGCAGCAATAACTGCGTCACCGCTTATTGACGGACCTATTTTATTTCCATAAATCTGGCATCCTCCGCCTAACTGTACAACAATTTGAGCAGTAGTGTTTCCTGAAATCACGTTACTCGAACGTTTGTCAATATGTCCTCCAATCACTACAGCGCTGTCGCAGTTTTCAACAATAATCCCAACTTCATTGGCGCGGGCACCTGTACCATCAGGAGTGGTTCCAATCAAATTTCCACCAATGAATCCGAAAATCGAATTCTTAATATAGATACCTGCAGAATTAGGCATGCCGTTTTTCTGGCCGCCAATTACATTGCATTCGTGAACGAATTTTCCCCCAATGTTAACCACGTTGCTGGCGCCCGATGATTGTATGCCATTATTTCCATCGTTTGAAGGCGTATTGAAATTATTGCCATAAATTCTGATATTACAATTGGTCATTCTTATGCCTATCCTGCCGCTGCCTACTTCAAAATCAAGTCCGGCAATCCAACTGCTGTTGGGCCATGCTGAGAGGTTAAAAATATCGGATGCGCTGGTGCCCTGCAATTTTGTATAGAAAACGGCTGGTGTAATATATGTACCGGG
>DASPJQ010000735.1:0-5495 GCA_035628535.1 Flavobacteriales bacterium
GCGTTTGCGTACATCCCGATGATGAACGGTACAAACAACTGGTGGGTAAAAAAGCCATCATCCCAATTGTAAACCGCGAGGTGCCCATTATTGCCGATACGTATATTGATAAGGAATTCGGAACCGGTTGCCTGAAAGTGACTCCTGCACATGACATCAATGACTACGAATTGGGTAAAAAGTATGGCCTGCAGGTAATTGATATCATGAATCCGAACGGAACCCTTACAACCGAAGCCGGAAAATATGCCGGTGTTGACCGTTTCAAGGTGCGAAAAGAAATAGCGAAGGAATTGGAAGAGTTGGGTTATCTTGTAAAAGTAGAGGACCATGTAAATAAGGTTGGCTTTAGTGAGCGCACCGATGCGGTTATTGAACCGCGCCTTTCGCTGCAATGGTTTGTAAAAATGAAGGACCTCTCCAAGCCGGCTTTGGATAACGTAGTAAACGGCAACATTAAATTTCATCCGGCCAAGTTTATTAATACCTATAAGCATTGGATGGAAAACATCAAAGACTGGTGCATATCGCGTCAGCTTTGGTGGGGACACCGCATTCCTGCTTATTATTTCGGGACCGGTGCCAATGATTACGTGGTTGCGCGCAGCATTGAAGAGGCCCTTGAAAAAGCAAAATCAAAATCAGGCAATGCCTCACTAACGGCTAATGAACTAACGCAGGATGAAGATGTGCTTGACACCTGGTTTTCGTCATGGTTATGGCCCATCTCGGTTTTTGATCCCGAATTGATTAAAAACGGGAAGAGTAAGGCCAATACCGACCTTAACTATTATTATCCTACCAATGATTTGGTAACCGCTCCTGAAATCATGTTTTTTTGGGTGGCGCGTATGATAATTTCCGGTTATGAATACATGGGTAATCTTCCGTTCAGGAATGTGTATTATACCGGGATTGTTCGTGATAAACTCGGTCGTAAAATGTCCAAGCAGTTGGGTAATTCGCCCGATCCGCTTGACCTGATTGAAAAATACGGTGCTGACGGTGTACGTGTTGGTATGTTATTCAGTTCTCCGGCCGGTAATGATTTGTTGTTTGACAGCCAGTACTGCGAACAGGGACGTAATTTCTGCAACAAGATATGGAATGCCCTGCGCCTGGTTAAAGGTTGGCAGGTTACTGAAACAATACAGCCCGACTCGGCAAAAGTGGCTTGTGACTGGTTTGAGCAACGGCTGAATGTTGCCCTAACCGAAATCAACGACCATTTTGACAAATTCAGGATTTCCGATGCACTCATTGCCATGTATAAGTTGATCTGGGATGATTTCTGCTCGTGGTACCTTGAAATGGTTAAGCCGGGCTTTGAAGCACCTGTTGACAAAGTTACATATGATAAAACAATCGGGTATTTTGAAAAACTGGCCATCATCAAGCATCCGTTTATGCCGTTTATATCGGAAGAAATATGGCATGCCCTGAAACCGCGTCATGGTAAGGACTATTGCATTGTGGCCAAATGGCCCGAAGTAAATAAAACTGACCAGACCATACTTGATAAATTTGCTGTTGTTGAAGAAATTGTAACGAGTGTTCGCAATATACGAAAGGAAAAAAACATTTCATTTAAGGTGTCCATTGATCTTAAAATTGCAGGCCCGGTTGATTCGCTGTTTGACCCTGTTATTGTCAAGTTGTGCAACATCAAATCCCTGGAACGTGTTGTTGAAAAACCGAAGAACGCCTTTTCATTTATTGTAAAATCGGCTGAATTTTTTATTCCGTTTACCGAACAAATTGATGTAGCTTCTGAAAAAGCGGCCCTTAAGCAGGAACTGGAGTACGTAAAAGGATTCCTGAAAATGGTTGATAAAAAACTTTCAAACGAGCGGTTTGTAAGCGGTGCACCAGCAAATGTTTTACAACTTGAACGGCAGAAACAAAGTGACGCCCTTGCAAAAATCAGGCTGATTGAGGAAAAACTGGCGAGCTTAAATTAGGAGCGAAAGCTCACAAATTCTTAACGTCAATTTAACCTTAAATTATTTAATATTGGATTTTTTACAATGGCAAAAAACGACAAGACCAGGTTGAAAGAATTCGAGACAATTAACAGGGACCTTAGCTGGCTTTCATTCAATGCGCGTGTTTTGCAGGAGGCCAATGACGACCGGGTACCGCTTATCGAGCGCCTGCGGTTTCTTGGCATATATTCAAACAACCAGGACGAGTTTTTTCGCATTCGCGTGGCCTCATTGCAGCGTATGGATAGTTTACCGGCAAAGGCCAAAAAGCAATTGGGTTTTGATCCGCGCAAAATACTTGACAAAGTATTCAAAATTGTTGTTGAGCAGCAAATGTTGTTTGAACAGACGTTTGCCCAGATCATCAAAAAGCTTCAAAAAAAAGGCATTTATCATATAAATGAAAAAGACCTTACGCCAAAGCAAAGTGAATTTGTTAAAAATTATTTTTCCGAAACTGTTCGGCCGGCCCTTGTTCCAATCATGCTTGGCAAAAAAAGCAAATTTCCTGATTTGAAAGATAAGGCCATTTACCTGGCTATTAAATTAAGTTACAAGAAAAAAAAGGAAGATTTCCGTTATTCGCTTATTGAGGTTCCGGCCCAGGTTGTTTCAAGGTTCCTGGTTGTACCCGACCAAAATAAAGGATGCACCAATGTTATCCTGCTTGACGATGTAATCAGGCATTGTCTTTTTGAAATTTATTCCATTTTTGATTACGATAAAATTGAAGCGTATACCATTAAAATTACGCGTGATTCGGAACTTGATGTGATTGAGGATTACTCGAAAGGCATTGTTGAAAAGCTCTCCCGCGGGCTTAAAAAGCGCAAAAAAGGCGAACCGGTACGTTTCATATACGACCAGCAAATCCCAAAAGACCTGTTGGAATTTATATTGGATAACCTGGACCTGGAGGCCAATGACCAAATTATTGCCGGTGGCCGTTACCATAATTTCAAAGACTTTATTAAGTTTCCGAATGTTGGTACACCTGACCTTGTGAATGAACCGTTACCGCCTGTTCAACACAAACATTTGCACAACAAGCAAAGCATACTGGGGTTGATAAAACAACGCGATATTCTGATAAGTTTCCCCTACCAATCGTTCAGTTATATTATTGACTTATTGCGCGAGGCAGCAATTGATCCTAAAGTTAAAGCAATTAAAATAAACCTGTACCGTGTGGCTGAGCGTTCAAAAATTATAAACGCATTGCTGAACGCAGCAAAAAACGGTAAGGATGTCACCGTTATTATTGAACTGCAGGCGCGTTTTGATGAAGAAAACAACATTAAAATGGCTACCAAGCTTGAAGAAGAAGGTGTCAAAGTTATATATGGTGTTCAGGGGTTAAAAGTGCACTCAAAATTAATTTCCATTACACGCGTTGAACATGGCAAAGAAGTGTTGTATGCACATGTTGGCACGGGAAATTTTCACGAGGCCAACGCGCGTGTATATTGCGACCATTCTTTTCTTACGGCCGATCCACGCATCACAAAAGAGGTGGCTAAAGTGTTTACATTTTTCTCGGCCAATTACCAGCGCGGCACGTACCGGTATTTATTTGTTTCGCCCTTCAATACCCGTACGCGCTTTATTGAGCTAATTAACAACGAAATTAAAAACGCCAGGCGCAGGCACGATGCTTACATCACAATTAAACTCAATAACCTGACCGATCCCGAGCTTATCAACAAACTATACGAAGCCGGTAAAGCAGGCGTAAAAGTGCGGTTGATTATTCGCGGCATGTGTTCGCTTATTCCGGGGGTTAAAGGCCTGAGTGAAAACATTGAAGGAGTGAGTATTGTTGACCGTTTCCTGGAGCACTCACGCGTTATGATTTTTTGCAATGACGGGAACGAACTTATTTACCTCTCATCGGCCGATTGGATGGAACGCAATCTTGACAGGCGTGTTGAGGTAACGGTACCCATTTTTGATTCAGAAGTGCGCGCTCAAATAAGAAATGTAATTGGTCATCAACTTAAGGGAACAGCCAAAGCGCGTATACTTGACAAGGACCAGTCAAACATTTACAAATTCCAGCTGAATCCTAAAAAAGAGCAGTACCGTTCGCAAATTGAAACCTATTTATATTTTAAGAGCCTTTCTCCCCAATGATGACGAAATGAAAAGGCCCCTTGTAAAAGGGGCCTTTTGTATTTTGCCGGTTAACGGGCTATGGTTACTTTTGAATAACCGATACCTTTTATTGAACGGAACATAACCACATAGGTGCCATTGGCAACTGCCGACACATCAATACTTCCGTGCGTAACATGGCTGAATGATTTGTTGAGTACAGTTTTTCCCTCAACACTCAGCAGGCTTAACGTTATTTCGTTACCGTCATGTGTCTCAAAATTCAATATGGTATTTGCCGGGTTCGGGTAAATCGTAAAATTATCAGAAGGATTTTCGCTCACACCAACAAATTCGGCATATGCAACATTGGAACTTACCAGTGTAATAGCGGCCCTTGTAGGCGTACACGGTGCCGGTGGCTGCACGCTTACCATATAATAGTTCATGCCTGATACAGGCGCATAATCGGTGTATGCATATGATGAGGCCGCAAGCGAATCATAAAGCGCTAATGTAGCCGGAGAAGTTCCCCGGGAAATAAAAAAGGTACCATAAGAGAAACCTATATAAGGGTTCCAGTTCAATTGAGGATAACCTAATATACTGGTTGACGTAGCCAGGTGCATGGTTTGATGATCGGCTCCCCATAAGGTATAGCCGCACGTGTCGGTTACTGATATGTGGTAAATATTGGCGTGTATCATGGGATTGGTGACGGAATCAATTTGTGCTGATGTGTCTGTCAGGGCCACCACTTCAACGGTATCGTATACACCCATAGTGGTTGTTTCTTTCTCAATCACATAATTTAATATAGGCATGGTTGTATCCTTGTTCCATATAATAATGTTTTTATTAAGAACAGGATCGGTTGTTACCATGCATATGTCCTGGTACCACATTCCGCAGCCGGGTGGAGGCGGGCAGGCTGTATCAATATAGGCTGATCCGCCATAACAGTCAAAAGTCAAATACGCAGTCGAATCTTCATAATTGGTGATGAGTATTTTGTAATAGGCCCCTCCGGTTAAACCGCTTAATGTAAATGTCTGACTGGCCATTACTGTATCAGAACACCAAAAAACATCGCCTGGTGTGAGTGGACATGTGCCCGGTGAAGCAAGCGGACCCCATACAACAATGTTTGCATCAGAAGAAGAACCTGTAAGGATGTTCATGTTAAATGTTGCATCGCCATTGTTGCAGGCTTTAAAATATAACCACAACGGATTATCGGTGTTGGTTAAGCAACCGTAATCATTGGTGGTATCAGTATTAATAACCGAAGTATCCATCCATGCCGAATAGAACGTTGAGTTGGTTACCAGTAAAGGTGAGGTGCAGCTGAATTGCGATTTGGCCCAGACTGTTGTCAGAATAAAACATAAAACAAGCAGGTGCCTGATTTGAAAA
>DASPJQ010000736.1:0-9308 GCA_035628535.1 Flavobacteriales bacterium
GGGTTTTTGGATTTTTTAATGCGTGACAGGCTTCCGATTATTTCGTCCAGTATTTTCTTTTTTTGTGAAAGGGCCAGCGCATAGTCGGTAAGGTCGCGCTTTTGCTGCATCAACTCGTTGCTCAGTTTTTCTTTGGTAAGCTGCTCATTCCTGAACTTTACTTCGGCCAATTCGCGCCTGTACGTCTCTTCAATCAAAACAGCTTTATTTTTAAAATAATTCCTGCGGTAAAGCACCACCGTAGCAATGATGACAATTATACCAATTAGTACCACCTGGTAAATGATCATACGGTTGAGTTTGGCTGATTCGTTTGCTTCTTTTTCTCCGAAACGGGCTAATTCAATGTTTTTTTGAAAATCGGCTGCTGTTTTCAAAACAATGTTTTCAAGTATGATGGGCTTAATGTTTAAATCAATTTTTGCCAAACTGTCGTTAAAATGAATGCGTTTTTGCAATAAAGCATTTGCCTCCTTCCATTTTCCAAGGCGTTGCATCAGTTTTATATTAAAATCGTTCACAATTGTAAAAGTTCGATAGCGCATATTCGGATTTGAAACCTGAAGGATGGGTTCAACCATTTGCGCCCTTTTTTTTGCTTCATCAATTTCACCCAACTGCAGCATCATGTCAGCCGATCGTATGCAGGCATTGATGTGCCGGTGGTCATCGTTCCGGTGCTGTGAGAAATATTCGTAATTGGTATTGTATAAAGCCAATGCCTGATCCCATTTACCTTCCAATGCGTATAACTGCGCAATGTTGTCACGTATGCTGCAGGCAAACAAACTATCGTTCCCATTGGCCATACGCAGTATGTTAAACGCTTTTTCGTATGCGTTTTTGGCCCGGTTTTTATATCCGTATTCGAACAGCGCCATGCCGTAATTGTTGTAAGCAGCCGATTCCCAGAAATAATTTTTTATTTTTTGCGTGTATTGAATGGCTTTTTTATAAAATAGGAAAGCACTATCATACTTACCCGCTTTTTGCAACCCAAAAATTGCATAATCAGAACAATACCTGTAAATGCGCGAATTGGGTAACGTGTCGCGCACTTCTGAAATATGGAGCGCTTCGCGCAAATACGGTGCGGCCATCCGATAAGCGCCAAAGTCGGCATAAATAAAACCGATCTCTTTCATCAGGTATTGCCTGACCGGTGAAAACCGTTTGAGTTTTGACTCAAAAACCATGCAACGGTTGGCCCAATCAAGTGCCTGTACAATGTCGCTTTGACCAAAGTAAACTTTTGCAAGCCTTACTGAAGCGTATGCCTGGCAAGCCAAATCGCCTGACTGTTTAGCCATAGCGAGAGCCTTATGAATGGTTTTCAAGGCTACCCCGGGCTGAAGATTGTCAGCACTGGCCACAAGTGCGGCTGCCTTTTTGTCTTTAAAAAACCGTGCATCGGTTAATGAAACTGTATCGGGAACAGGTGAAAACGGTGCGGTCGACTGTCCCCTTACGGACAAAACAAGTATTATGCTAAAAAGGCCTGATAACAGGAGATAAAATATACTTTTTTTTCGCATTAAAACCATATACAAGACATATACAGGGCAAATGTAGGCATTAATTTTTTTGATTGAAGGTAAAAGACTGATTTTTAATTAAAGAAATCAGAAAAACAAGACAATAAAGAATTCCTTGTATATGCTTTGTATATGTTCTTATGAATGCGAGGTGTATCCGGTCTTGCCAGGTTTTTATAATTTTGCGCCCACAATTTCAATATATATTTAGTTAAATGGCCAGGATATTTTTAGCTGCCGAAAAGTCGGGAGTTTCTCAGAAACTTGTCCACCTGCTGCACCGGAATTCACACCAGGTGATGCATTGCTTTGATCCATCAGTTTCAATTCAAACGGCTGAAAAACAATTGTTTGACATCGTTATTGCCTCCAATTCCTTTTATTTACCTGATAATACACCATTTACAAATTTTTTAGCCCAGCTGAAACGAAATAGTAAGCCAGCATTTGGCATGATCCTTTTGGTACAGCCGGATTTTAATTCACATGGATTTTACCCTGAAGCCGATGAATTCATACATACTGAAATGCTTGAATTCAAACTGGAACAAATTATTAAAGCCTGTATTCATTCAGTCAATTACGCATTTGAATCCAAGCGCAGCAACGAAGAAAAAATTGAACACCTTGAACAAACACTTGCCTTACGCGATAAGGAAATTTTCTCACTGTATGTTATGCTTACGCGAAAAAAGTCGGAAATGCGTTCGTTAAACGAATACCTGGCTGAAGTGAATGGAAAAACCTCACTGGAACAACTGGAAGAATTAAGAAGCCGGATTCAATCGTATTTAAAAAATGAAAACTTTGAAGAACCTATGTTCTCTTATTTCAACAGTAACATTCCTGGTTTTTTCGAAAAACTTTATTCACTCAATACCAACGAAAGGCGGCATTGTGCGCTGATTAAAATGGGATTGGAAAACAGGACAATAGCCTCGTTGCTCATGGTAAGTCCCGGCAGTATAAAAAAAGCGCACCTGCGCATAAAGAAAAAAATGGGACTTGCTGCACCAAAATCATTACGGTCGTTTATTCTTGAATTATGAATATGCACAAAACCATTGACATAAATGAGCTTGCTGAATCGCGCTACAGGTGGCTTAATGTGAACAACAAACAAGTGCTCTACCTTGACCTGAAGCATTGCACCGAAGAGGAAATGGTTGCATGCAGTTACCTCATCCATTCAAAAATTGTGGATTGTAAAAGCAAGAATGATATTCACCTGCTCATTAACCTGAACGAAAAAGAATCATCGTGTAGGAAACCGAATTTTTCGGCCCTTCTTGACCGGCTTTATTCCGATAAAATAAGCAAGAGCGCCTTTATTGGCATAAACGGGTATACAGTGGCGCTTGCCCGTTTTTTTAACCTGCAAAACCGTAACCGCGTACGTTTGTTTGACAGTTATTCGGAGTCCATTGCTTACCTGGCGCATGCTTAAGCATGCCCATTAAAAAAAGGCCGGTATCACAACGATAAACCCGGCCTCTTTTCATCTGTTATAAACAAAACTATTAGTTAATGACAACTTTTTTTGATTGTTTGTATACTTCATTCGAAAGGGTTACAAGGTAAACACCCTTTGCAAGCGTAAACGCATTTAACGGGACATTAAGTTTAACGCTCGTTTCAGTACCTGTAACGGTTTGGGAATATACGATGTTTCCAAGCACATCGTGCAGCACAATATCCATTTTTCCTGTTTCATTGGTATAAGCAATCGTGAGGTTTTCATCAGGATTTGCCGGATTTGGATACACGTCAAATGCAAACGGAACGTTTACCGTTTCGCCTACGCTGTTTACACCGTTAATATTAATGTCATCAATGTAAATGTTGTTTGACCTGTCGCTGGCAGTGTATTCAAACTTAAAACGAACATTCGGGTGCATGATGCCTGCACCAAGGCTTATGGTTTTGGTGGTCCAAAAGGTAGTGTTGTTTGCAGGTACATAATTGCCCGGAGCAATTCCTCCGTTTACCAGTTCGGTACCTGCAAGGGTTGCCCGCAATGTCCAGGTTTTCCCGCAATTGATGGTTGAATATACGCGTAACTCCTCAGTCATTTCACTCATCGTGGTTGCATGGCTGGCGCATGAATACTTAAATGACAAGGCGGCCGCACTTGTCAACGACAAATCATAAGAAGGGGAAATCAATGCATCCACATTACCTCCCAGTTTGTCAAAATAAGTATAATCAAAAACGGTGAGGTCTTTATTGTTGTTCAACATAAAACAATGCGAACCCGATGGCGCTGTCGGAATGTTTACGCGGTGCCAGTAAGCTTCATTCGATTCAGGATTATCGGCAATCCACCAGGGTTCGGTGGAAATGTTTTCAAAATTTTCGGCAGTGGTGCCGTAAAAATCGGCATAACTGTTGGAAACATATACTGCGTGTGTAAACGTTTTGGTGTCGCTGCCGGCTGCATTGGTTACCGTTAACGTTACGTCATGCCATCCGGGAGTAGTATACGTTACAACCGGGTTGGGCGATGTAAGCATGGAAGATGTTCCGCCCGGGAATGACCACATATAGGAACTTACTGCACCACGCCAGCTTTCATCGTAAAATGTAACATTATCGCCAAGGCAAATATATTTTTCATTGGGCCTGCAATCAGCAACCGGTGCACACAACGGTGTTGTAAGCAAATCGGTTCCTGTGGCCGTCAAATTTTCCGGTTGCCATAAATTATCGCGGTAAGAAATATCAGAATTCAATGTCGCGGTCATTACTTCAGCCTGGCCAATGGTAAACATGCGTGTACAATAAGAATAGTCCATGTAGTTCTGCACATTTTCAATGGTACCGGAATTGCATTCAGAAAGCGCAAGATCGCAAATACTGGTAGGTGATCCCTGGGTTTCAGGTGTGTCGGGAATAAGATCGTCACCACAGGCCACATTATTAGCGTTATTATTGCCCCAGGTATGCGGCAAACTCAACCAATGACCAACTTCATGCGTTAATGTTTTGGAACGTGCATAATTACTTTCCAAAATTGAACCTACATAATTGTACCTTATAATTATGCCATCGGCAAATGCCAATGTTCCCGCTACATCGGTAGGATGATACGCGTAAGCCGCCACGTCTGCATCGGTATTACCAATTACCCATACATTTAAATATTTATCACGCGGCCACAAACTTAGCTTCGAAAAGTCGTCACCCTGCGATGTTTCGTGCGAATAATGACGCGTGATTCCATTGGTGCAATTTCCATCAGGATCAAGTGCGGCAAGTTTGAACCGGATTTGACAATCGGCAATCAACGAATCAAATTCCGGGATCACATCAATTGTATCGGCATTAAGTTTGTTAAAGTTTTCATTCAGGTTCTCCATTTCATCAAACATTTGCGCATCTGAAATATTCTCCACGCCATATTGATGAATAACATGAAAAACAACCGGTATGGTGTACACCGCGCTACGCGTTCCGCTGCGCTTGGGATTGCTAAACACATTTTGTATAAATGCCTTGTGTTCATTTGCCAGTTCAGGATGTTCCCTGTAAATTTTTTGAAGGCGTTCAGTTATTCCGCAATGGTGTTCCTGGGCATTTGCTACAAAAGCAAATCCAATAACTGATGCAAACAAGATGGTTTTGGGTATACTTTTTTTCATAGAAGCTTAATTAAGGTTTGTATATCAAAATTAAGCCGGGTTTAAAAAAAATTGCAACCGTTTAATCGCTTATTCAGCCCAGCCAATAAACACAAAAACCTGGAATTACCGTTTACCCTGAAATATTGCGCGATGCAACTAAAACGGACACTTGCTTAAGCGTTATCCGTGATTTGTTGTCTGTTCTGAAGTGTCAAAAGGGTGGTTTTATTTATGTGATCTCACCAAATATTAAAAAACGAAAAAGTTAATCAGCGTTAACTTGCAACCGCAGGAATTGAATGCGTTTCAGGTGTAATGATAAAAACAAATACCGTATCGCAAACGCTGTTGCGTTGATTGACCATGCATTCGCCTGTTGGGCATTCATTAAATGACAAAGACTGTGATGAAGGCCCCAGACCTTTTGAAACTACACAGGTATTGCCATTATCCACACATTTCAACACCAGTCTACCTCCCATCATTTCACTTTTGACAACACCATAAGTGCGTTTTTTATAATAAAATGAACGGCTTTTCTGCTGCCAGCAAAAAGGCCTGTCTTTTGAAACTACACTAAATGTAAACACTGATGGAGCTTTGGCACAAACACCTTTAACAACCCTGATGTTATTCGCTTTTGATGATTTGTTCCTGCTTTCCCGATCAATGCTCAGCGCTAAGGCAAGCGCAAGAAAGAACGTGCAGCAAAGGAGTAGTGCACCTTGCAAAATGAGCTTGTTTAACCGGTTATCGCGTTTTTTATAGAACATAGCCAAATTTACGTTTTTACTATTATACAAACACGCTGGTAAAAGGTTCAGCGCCTGTATTAACAATGTTATAACAAAAAAAAGCCCCGGCAGTTACACCGGGGCCATAAATAGTTATGAAAAGGGCTTATAGCTTTACAAACTTCCTGCTGAATGAACGTTCATTGTTTGATATTACTACGTTGTAAACACCGGTTTTTAAATTGGTTACCAATACTGATTTTTTGGTAAGACCTGTATTGATTGGCTCAGAAATAATCAATTTACCCAATTGGTCATAAATGAAAAGGGTGTGTACCGATTCATTAAAACCCGTTGATTCAATTACCAATACATCTCCTACGGGGTTTGGATACATGTTAAAAAGGTTTTCAATGTCGTACTCTGCTTCACCTATGGTGCATATGTTTTCACGTCCTGACAAGGTTGTTAATCCGGTATTAAGGGGATCAAGCCAGGGTTTAAGCTGGCGGTTTGTTGTAGAACCACAAAGGTCCCAACTGTGGTAAAACTTACCATACACATCCGGATCGTCCTGGTTAACGGTTGACCCGCTTGGATCGTTTACACCTCCATCGCAATACGATTGTCCGCCCGAAAGCTGGCCAACAATCAGGTTTGAGCTGTTGAACAACGGTGAACCTGATGAACCTCCTTCGGTTACACCCCAATTGGTAACGGTTGCACACCAAATTACACGCCAGTGCGTATTGGCTGTTGACCAACCTGAAGAAGTTGCAGCGGTGCAAAAGGTTGAGATTTTTTTATAGTCACCGGCCGGGTGATGGATTCCCACACCGCTTGTTGCGCCCACGTTCAATCTGTTCCAACCGTTTAAATAAACATTGTATGAAGAAGGGAACACGTTATTGCTTTCAAGAAGGATGAAATCGGATTTGGTAATGGCGCTTCCAGATACATCGTTTGAGTTTGCAACCAGTGCTCCACCAGTTAACACGTTGCTGGTTGCACCACCCGAGCCGCAGCCGGAGCGTTGATAATTGAAATAAAACTTCCAGGCGTTAAAATCGGCTGTTGAGGCTCCTACCCCGCAATGTTGTGCTGTGAGGATATAAGGCGTACAATCACCCGCTGTGTTATTGATAGCGCTACCCGAACACCATCCAAGCGTTGACCCTACTTTTACCTGTATGCGGCAAACGCCCCTGATTTGGTCGGCTACTGGTGTGCCTTCCGGACATTTAACATCCACTTCGCAAATATCGGCAGCCCGCATCATGTTATCGTTTTCTGTAATAGTAGGAACTTCGTGAACCGCACGGTATACGTATCCAAATTCAACCATGCTGATTATACCGAGCCCATATACTTCAACGGGCTCATAGTATTCAATAATGCAATCTTCGCCTTTTACAAGGGCAGTAGCAAAAATACCTGACTCATGATTGTTATAACTGGTAAATGCACCCAGCATTTGGTTACGGTCTGAGGAATAAACGTGCATGCGTGCACCGGGTGGTAAATAAAAATTGTTGAAGAACAGCAATGTTCCCATAGCACCGGGAGAGCTCATTTTCAAACGCCATACCCGATCACCATTGGCCAGCAAACTCCAGGTACCGCTGTTTTGAAGGTTAATGTTTACAGGCACGGTAACACCCATCCTGTACAATTCGCCATTTTTTTCACGGGCAGCATCTTCGGCCTCAAACCCTGTAAGGTCCGGAGCCGGAATTACAGCTTCGGCCAGGTGTGTTTCGTACTGGGTAATATCGGCAATGGAGCTAAAAGGCTTTATCGGCATACTTTCCTGTGCGCTGGCACTGAACAGGGAAAATATAGCTACCAAAAAAAGTAGATTTTTCTTCATGTTAAATTGAGTTTTAGTTGTTTTAGTGAAGGCAATTTACAAAAAAAAACGTTTAAATGTTAAAAGCCTTTTAAACAAATTTCAATAAAGCTGTTTAAAAGGCTTCTATTATTGACGGGGGCCCCTTTTAAAGGGATAATTAGTAATTAGTGCACAACAACCCTTTTGGTTTGCTTGTGATCACCATTTCCAACGCTTACAAAGTAAACACCTTTTGAAATACCATAATTGCCAAGTTGGATCTCAACAGTTGAGCTACCATTGCTGTTCATGAGTGATTTGGTATAAATTATATTACCAATCACATCGTTAACTGTAACGTTCATAATCTCAGTATGGCCTGAAATGTCAACCATTAAGCTCTGGCTGGCGTTTACCGGATTAGGATATACATTAAACGAAAACACATCTTCAGCATTCTCGGCAATACCAATTACACCGTTTACATTGATATCGTCCAGGTAAATGTTGTTTGATTTGTCGCTGGCTGTGTATTCAAATTTGAAGCGCATGTTGGTAGCGCTGGTGGTTGAGCCCAGGTTAATGGTAACCGGAACCCAATAGGTCCCTGAAGTGCTAAGCGGAACATATTCACCACCCGAAACACCCGCATTGGTAAGGGCAACGCCTGAAATATTTTTACGCAAGGTCCATGTTTTGCCACAATTTACCGATGAATAAACATTTAATTCTTCAAGCAGTTCTGAAACGTTGGTAGCATGCGTGGCGCACGAATATTTGAATGTTAAAGTAGCGCCCGTAGTTGTTGACAGGTTATATGATGGTGAAATAAGCGCATCAACATTACCACCTAACTGATCAAAATAGGTAAAGCTGAATATATCCGTTTCCTTGTGGTTGTTGAGCTTATAACAATATGCGCCAGTGGCCGAAGTTGCCAGATTAACACGATGCCATAAAGCTTCGTTGCCTTCATCATTATCCGTTATCCACCAGGCCGATGTTGCGGCATTTTCAAAACTTTCACTAAACGGACCGTAGAAATCAGTCCACGGATTTGAAACATAGACACATTGTGTAACGGTTTTTGTATCGCTGCCTGCCGAATTGCTTACTGTCAATGTTACTTCATGGAATCCAGGTGTTGTAAAGTTTACGGTTGGTGCCGCTGCCGTTGAAGTAGCAGGCGTTCCTCCGGCAAAAGTCCATGAATACGATGAAACGGCCCCTCTCCAGCTTGCACTGGTGAATATTACGTTATCACCGCTGCAAACGTATTTTTCATTGGGGTAAAAATCGGCAACCGGTGCACAAAGCGGACCAGAGGCCACATCGGTACCAGTGGCTGCCAGGTTAGAGGCAGTCCATAAATTATTGCGGTAGGAAATTTCCTGGTTAAGTGTATACCTCATTGCATAGGCCTGGTCAAGGGTAAACATTTTAGAACAATACGAATACTCCATATAGTTCTCCACGTTTTCAATAAGACCATAAGTACCTGTTACTGTTACATTGTCTACAACAAAAGTGCCTGTAGAATCCTCACAGTTATAAGCATAAATACGGAAAGTAACCGGTGAGGTAA
>DASPJQ010000737.1:0-12763 GCA_035628535.1 Flavobacteriales bacterium
ACCTGTTGAAGTACGCATTGTAGGTGACAGCATTGACTATGAAATGCGCATTACCGAGGGTAAGCAGGCCCGCATACGCGATATTATCATAAGAGGTAACACAAAAACCAATGATCACATTATACGCAGGGAAATACGCACCAAACCCGGTGATTTGTTCAGCCGTAACGACATTATACGCACCCAACGCGAGTTGGCACAAATGAGTTATTTTGATCCTGAAAAAATGGGTGTAAACCCCATTCCCGATCCGGCCACAGGTACCGTTGATATTGAATATACCGTTGAAGAAAAACCCAGTGACCAGATCCAATTATCAGGTGGCTGGGGTGGCGGGCGTGTAATTGGTACCGTAGGGTTAACCATCAGCAATTTTTCTATAAGGAACTTTTTTAAAAAGGGAGCTTGGACTCCGCTGCCAAGTGGTGACGGGCAACAATTGAGTTTGAACTGCCAGTCAACCGGTGCATTTTACCAGGGATATAACTTATCGTTTGTTGAGCCATGGCTGGGCGGTAAAAAACCAAACTCGTTAAGCGTTAACGGGTACCATACCTTTACCAGCAACGACTCAAAACCATTCAGGGACCCCACCAAAAGCAAATTCAAAATTTTTGGTGCATCGCTCGGGTTGGGTAAGCGCCTAAAATGGCCCGATGATTGGTTCAGCGTATTCAATGAAATAAGCTACCAGTATTACGATCTTCAGAATTTCACAGGCCTGTTTTCGTTTTCCAACGGATATGTAAACAACCTTTCGTATCGTTTTACATTAAGCCGCAATTCCATTGATGCGCCTATCTATCCTAAATCGGGTTCAAACATTACGTTTACAGCCAAATCAACCCTGCCTTATTCGTATTTCAATGGCAAAGATTACAGCCAGCTTAGCGACAGGCAACGGTTCAAATTCCTGGAATATGCCAAATTCAAATTCACTACCTCACATTTCATACCGCTTAGCAAAGACAAAAAGCTGGTGTTAAATGCGCGCACAGGTTTCGGATTTTTATTGCCATGGAACAAAAAAGTGGGCGATTCTCCGTTTGAACGTTTCTACATGGGAGGAAGCGGTCTTACGGGTGTAAACTTTTATTTTGGACGTGAAATCATTGCCCTCAGGGGGTATGATGACAATTCAATTTCATCAACCTTTGGCGATCCTTATATTGCCAAATACACCATGGAGTTGCGTTACCCTATTTCACTCAACCCGCAGGCTACCGTATTCCTGTTGGGTTTTGTTGATGGCGGTAAAACCTGGAGTGAGCTGCGTAAAGTAAACCCGTTTGAAGTATACCGTTCAACGGGCGCTGGGGTAAGGTTGTTTTTACCCATGTTTGGCATGCTTGGGTTTGATTACGGGTGGAGACTCGATACGGTTGATGGCCTGCCCAATATGCAAAAAAGCCAGTTCCATTTTACCATTGGCATGAATCTTGGAGAACTATAAAACAGAGATTGATTATGAAACGTTTAATTATTTTAACATTGTTCCTTGCGGGTTTTGCCCCGGACAACCATGCACAAAAGTTTGCTTATGTTGACAGCCAGTATATACTTGAAAAAATGCAGGATTATAAAGATGCACAAAAGAAACTGGACGACATGTCGGCCGCATGGCAAAAAGAAGTAGAGGCCAAATACCAGGAAATTGATAAGTTGTATAAGGATTATCAGAAGGAGCAGATTTTGTTACCTGAAGACATGAAAATAAAACGCCAGGACGAAATTGCCCAGAAGGAAAAAGAAGTGAAGGACTTCCAGCGTGCAAAGTTTGGCGTACAGGGCGAGTTGTTTGTCAAACGCCAGGAACTTATAAAGCCAATACAGGAAAAAATTTACAAGGCCATTAAAGAAATGGCTGAGCAGGGTTCTTACACCTTTGTTTTTGATAAAGGCAATAATGCAAATATTTTGTATGCCGATCCCAAGAACGATAAGACCGATGCCGTTATTAAAAAACTGGGTATAAACTAAAAACGATTAAATGCAGGTTAAAAAGCCTTTTTTGCCAAACTAATGCCATAAACGTATGCAGTATTGGCCAAATAAGATTAGATTTGCAACCCCCTATATATAAACAAATAAAAGATGAAGAACTTAATTTATGTTGTTGCGGCAGTATTACTACTTGGATCAACAACAGCCCATGCTCAAAAAATTGGTCATGTGAATTCGCAGGAACTTGTGACGCAGTTGCCCGGTTATAAAACAGCCGAAGCGGACATGAAAAAATACAAGGATGAAATGATGGCTGACTATGAAAAAATGAAGGCCAAACTTCAGCAAATGTATGATGACTATAAAATAAAAGGTCCTACCATGACGGACGTGCAAAAGAAAATTGCCGAGGACGATATTGTGAACTACGAAAACCGCATTGCCGCTTTTGAACAGGAAATTACAACCAACCTGCAAAAACGCGAGCAAATGTACATGGAACCGTTAATCAAAATGGTGAAGGACGCCATTGGAAAAGTGGCCAAAGCGCAAAACATCAATTATGTGTTGGATACAGGTACATTGATTTACCAGGATGGCGGTAACGATTTGCAGGAAACCGTAAAAAAGGAGCTAGAAAAAATGACTCCCGGAACACCTGGCAACAATGCCCCGGCCAACAACACCCCCGGTGGCACAAAAACTGGCGGTAAATAAACTTGTTTACATAAAATAAAACGCAACCCCTGTCCGGTACTTCCAGGCAGGGGTTTTTTATCACAGCAGGGCGTGTAAAACAGGCATTTACGTGCTTTAACTTTAATTCTTCCCAATTGACTAAAAAGTGTATTTTTGAAAAAAAATCTTACAATGAAGAAACTACTTAGTCTACCTCTTATAGCCCTGGCCCTTATGTTCAACAGTTGCGGTGGTGGTGAAGCCAAAGAAGGAAATGGCGGTGATTCAACTGAAGTTGATAACAGCAATGGCGAGGTTGATTTAACCGGTATGATGGAACATGACCTGACCAGTGCCGGCCTTAAAGCAACCCTTATGGTGCCTGAAGAAACCGGCCCCAGCGGAGCCCCCTTCCCCGTTGTTGATTCAGTAATTATTGACGGCATTTCGTGGCAGGTAAGCGTGGGCGGCAAATACAACATCATTGTTGAAGAAGGCGACCCCGCCCAAAAAGGTAAATACGTTGCCAATGAAAAAAAGCGTTTGACTGAAACAGGTATTTGGGATTTAAAATATATTGTTGATAAACCTGACCTGATCATGTACGAGGCCAACCTGAAAGGTGGAGCGGGAAGCAAGCCTTTTTACCACGTGTTTGGCGTTGCTAAAATTGAAGGAAAAGATTTCACCATTAAAAGCAACGAGGCCGGTGAGTTCAATAAAGGCCAGGCCGAAAAAATGATGCGGACCATACAGGCCCTTCAGAAATAGTATAATTGTATAATTATTGCAATAGATTCATCCCGTCCTCTTTGACCAGTTCAGGACGGGATTTTTTATGACCAGGATTGTTTTTGTCATCCTTTTTTTTATAACCGGTCTCAACTGCGTTAGTGCCGGAACCGATAGTGGGACCGATACAACTGTGTATTTTTACCACAAAACATTTAAGGTTGAGGTCATTATAAAATATCCTGCCGTTACTCAAAAAGGTACTATTTTGCTTTTGCACGGGTATAACCTGCCGCATATGCAATGGTGTGAAAAAACCAGCTTTTGTACTGAAGCCCTGGAACAAGGTTATACCGTTATCATTCCCAATTTTGGAAAATCAACGTACCAGGAAAAGTTTTATACGCAAACCAATGTCAATTTTCGCGTATACCCTACACGCAAATGGATGCGCGATACGGTAATTGCCGGGTTGCAGAAAAAACTTGGCTTACTCCAGGATGGAAAAAATAATTTTGTGCTGGGCCTGTCAACAGGGGCCAGGGGGGCTGCATTGCTTGCGCTTGATTTACCCGGTGTATTCAAAGGGGCGGGTTGCCTCTCGGGCGATTATGACCAGGCTAAATTACCTTTTGAAAAAATATACCACAATTATTATGGCAACTTCAAGCAGTATAAAAAAGTTTGGGAAACCGATGATAACCTGCATTACATGATTGATCGATGGAAAACCCCTGTTTACCTTGCGCATGGGCAACTCGATAATATTTGCCCGGCAAGTCAAACCATTAATTTTTATAAGCTCCTAAACCAGAAAAAACCGCATATCAAAAGCAAGTATGTGATTGTAAAAGACCAAAAACACGACTATGTATTTTGGGGCAGTCAAACAAAAGGCGTACTTACTTTTTTCAATGAACTTCTGGAACGATAAATTTACACACGGCCGCTGTTGGCTTTGTATTTTTTTCTTATCTTACTGCTTAACATTGGTACGCTTCTGGAAAGTCACTTGAGATATTGCTTATGTGCATGGCTTGCAATTGCGTTTCACGTTTGCGCAATTGCACAAGCCTATAATTTCAGGCAACTCAGCAATGCCGAAGGGCTTTCCCAGTCGCAGGTATTAAGCATTGCACAGGATAAAAAAGGTTTTTTATGGCTGGGAACAGCAGGCGGAGGACTCAACCGTTTTGATGGTCAGCAATTCAAGGTATACACAACCTATGATGGTTTGCCTGATGATAACATCTGGTGCATTTTTTCCGATTCCAAAGACCGGCTATGGCTTGGAACATCAACAGGCATTACCCTTTATGAAAACGGTAAATTCAAAACATTTCCGTCCTACCACGGGCTTGACGATGATAAAATTTACCATATTGCCGAAGACGCAGCAGGCCGCATATGGATTGCCACGGCAAATAACGGTGTGAGCGTATATGATGGCAACCGTTTTAAAAGTTTCGGTATCAATGACGGGCTTGGTTTCAGCGAATGCAACCGGGTTTATTGCGAACGTGACGGTACAATATGGATCGGCTCGTTCGGATACGGACTAAGCCGTATGAAAAACGGAAAATTTGAACACATAGGCAATAGCCTTAATTTTAAAGCCGATTATATTTTTGACATTGAGCCGCGCAGGGAAGGCGGTTTTTACATGCTTACCGAGCTCGGACTTTATGAGTACAGCCATGAGGCTTTTGCTTTGGTAAATCCGGTTGACTTTGATTATTCGCGTGCAAGCGACCTTATGACCGATGCTGCAGGTAATTTATGGATTTCAACATACGGTCTTGGCGTTTATTACATCAATGAATTTAAAACAACCCGGTTTGACAATACCAATGGTTTGCCGGTTGAAGACGTAATATGCCTGTTTACCGATAATGCCGGCAATACCTGGATCGGGACCAACGGAAGCGGAGTATACCAATACAATGGCGATGCGTTTATAGCCTATAACCAATCGGCCGGGTTAAGCGCCAACATTGTGCGCGGCATGGCCTTTGACAACGAGCAGAACATACTGGTGGGAACCAGTACGGGTATTGATAAAATTACCGGTGATGGAAAAGTGTCGCGTTTTTTCAGCAACGAAAATTATTTTAATTGCCTCAACATTTTCAAGGACTCGCAAAAGCGCATTTGGGCATCGTTTGAAAATGCAGCCGGTTATTTTGACGAAAAAAACAATTTCATCCTGCTTAACGGTTTGCCTTCAAACGTGGTGGTGAATGATTTTTATGAAGACCCTGAAACCAATATGTGGATGGCGACCAATGACGGGGTGTTTATATTTGCCAGGGGGAAAATTAGCCGGAGGTTGCGCGACAGCATTCCTGAAACCAATATTTTCAGTCTTAAAGCAAGTGCCTATCATAAAAACGCTTTTTGGGTTTGCTCCAGTGCAGGGCTTGTGCTGTATGATGGTATTTACATACGGTCAGTACGCATTAAAAATCCAAATGAAAACATTGACGTACTTGATATTTGGGAAGACCCCGTAGGCAAACTTTGGGTCATTACTAACCGCGGGCTTTGCATTGTAGATAAAAGCGGTAAGAAAACATGGATCAACAGGCAAAACGGGCTGGCTTCAAACAACCTTTTCAGTATTGAGTATTTCAGGAAGTCACTTTGGATCGGGTCTGATAAAGGCATTGATTGCATACACCTCAATGATAAGTTCGAATTCGGTCGCATTGAATACTTTGGTAAAAACAAGGGATTTTTAGGACAGGAAATCAATAGCCTTGGTTGCGTGCAGGACAACGGAAAACTGTATTTCGCAACTATTAACGGGCTGTTTATTTACAACCCGGGAAATTATACGGTAAAACAAAAAGCGCCCGACATTTACATTTCTGATATAGCGCTTAATTACAACAACAAGGTTAACTGGGAAAAAGAAATACCCGGTGCCAAACTTGAAAACGGCCTGCCGCAAAATGCCGCATTCGGGCACAACCAAAATTACTTTACATTTTATTTTAACGCCATTGATTTTAATAGCCCTGAAAATGTAAAAATACAGTTTAAATTAAAAGGGCTGGATACCGCCTGGGTCAATGCCGGTGACGAACGTCAAACAACGTATTCCAACCTGGCGCCCGGTACGTATGAATTCATGGTGCGCGCTACCAATGACAATTATTCATGGGGAAAAACGGCCGTATTCCGGTTTTCCATCAGCGCTCCTTTCTGGAAACGTTCGTGGTTTATTATGCTGCTTGTGCCCTTGCTGTTGCTGTTTGTGTTTTTGCTCTCGCAATGGCGCACACGCAGGCTCAGGCATTCACAGGCACGGTTAAAATTTAAAATTGAAGAACGCACCCGCGAATTAAAATATAAAAATGATGAACTGGAAAAACTTTCTATTGTTGCATCGCAAACCAATGACGGGGTATTAATTTGCAATGAAAACGGTAAAATACTTTTCCTCAATGACGGGTTCAAACGCATGACCGCCTTAAGCGTTGCCGATTTCGATAAAAGCCCTTATAACAAAGCATACCTGCAGGAACTTTCATCGCAAAACAACATTGAAGAAATCCTGGAGGGCATACGCAGAGACGGAAAATCGGTCACCTATGAATCAACACACAAACAGCCTGACGGAAAGTTAAAGTGGACGCATGCTTCATTGACTCCAATTTTGGAAAACAACAAACTTGACAAAATCATTGTAATTTATACCGACATTACCGACCGTGTGATTACGGAACACGCACTTATACAAACCAACAAAGACATTACCGACAGCATTCATTACGCCAAAAAAATTCAGGAAGCGATCTTGCCTTCCACCACAATTTTGTCCAATAATTTTTCCGATAGTTTTATTTATTATAAACCGCGTGATATTGTGAGTGGCGACTTTTTTTGGTTCACGCGCATCAGAAAGACCTTTGTGGTGGCCTGTGCCGACTGTACCGGCCACGGTGTGCCGGGGGCCATGATGACCATGATTGGTAATGAATTCCTTCACCAGATTGTAAACAATGCCATGGTAACCGGTCCTGACAGCGCTTTAAAATTGCTTGACAAGCAAATTACCCGGGCCATGCATAACGAGTCATCAGAAAAAGAATCCAAGGACGGTATGGACATTGGTCTTTGCACCATAAATACCGAAACATTGTTTATGCAGTTTTCGGGCGCAAACATTCCGCTTTACCTGGTGCGCAATGGGAAAATAACCGAGTTTGACGCAATAAAATCGCCCATTGGAACACCTAAAAATGAAAATGAGCAATATGACATCCACGAATTCCAGCTCCAAAAAGGCGATGTGTTGTACATGACAACCGATGGGTACATTGACCAGCTTGGTGGTGATAAAGGGCGAAAATTCATGCGGAAAAGATTCAAGGAATTATTGGTGCAGGTACATGCACTTCCTGTGGCCGAACAGGAAAAATTATTCGCAAAACACCAGGACGAACACCGGGGCTCATACCCCCAAACCGATGATATGCTGGTGATGGGGATACGGATCTGATTTTTATTCGGAGATGGGCAGGTTAAATTTTAAGATTTAACGGGTCAAAAACGCAAAATGAAATATCCATCCCATCGCGAATTACGGCATTCACTTTTTGTTTTACTATTTTACGCGGTTTTTCATTCAGGTAATCCAGCCCCTGTAACGAAGTGTTTACGGCTGACCCCGGTGAGGGACCGGTGCAGAATACTGGCGCCAACCAGGCTCTTGCCTGTTGGATTGAATTAAAAACTGGAAACGATTTTAGCTGAACCATTTGATAAGGTCGTTGCCGTTTGCGTACAAAAGAAGGCCCAGTAACAATACCATGCCCACAATTTGCGCATATTCAAGCACCTTTTGGCGCGGGGCTTTACCCGTTACCATTTCCCATATGAGGAACATAACATGCCCTCCGTCCAGTGCAGGTATGGGCAACATGTTCATAAACGCAAGCACCATGGATAAAAATGCAGTAAGCATCCAGAATGAATGCCAGTCCCAGGTGGGTGAAAACAAACCGCCAATGGCCACGAAGCCGCCAATTTGTTTGGCCCCTGCTTTGGTAAACAAAAATTTTAACGATACTACGTAATTGCTCAGTGTTTGTGCCCCCAATGAAAATCCAGCTGGTATAGCTTCAAAAAATCCGTAATCAATATGCCGCACCCTGAAAAGTTTTTTGTAGCTCTCCTCGTCAGCACCAACCGGCCTGAACCCTATAATTCCGTCTTTGTCGGTTTTTAAATGAATGGTCCGCTCTTCACCATTGCGCACAACATCAATTGCGAGCGTTGTATTTTTTTTACCGCTCATAAAGGCAATCAGCTGGTCATACATGCCAACAGGCTTGCCATTGATGCGGGCAATGCTGTCGCCTTTCATAAGACCGGCTTTTTTACCAGGCGTTTTATCAAAAACCGAATCCACAACCGTAGGTATGCGCGGGCCTACTGCTGTTTTTGCATTGGCTGCCACCATCTGGTAATCGATGTCTTCAGGCAAAGCCACTGTTAACCGTTTACCATCGCGGTCAACGGTAATGTTGCGCTTGCCGCGCAGCAAAATCATTTTATTTACGGCCATTAAATCGGCCGGCACTTCGCCATCAACAGCTACCAATTTATCGCCATTGCGTAAACCGTGTTTGATTAAAACACTGTCGCAGGTAATCCCGTATTTTACATTTTTAAGCGGTAAATTATCTTTTCCCCAGAAAAAAATAACCATGATGTAAATCAAAAACCCCAGAATGACATTAACGGTAACACCGCCAATCATGATAATAAGGCGTTGCCATGCCGGTTTGGAACGAAATTCCCAGGGCTGTGGCGGCTGGCTCATTTGCTCCTTGTCCATGCTTTCGTCAACCATGCCCGAAATTTTTACATACCCGCCAAGCGGCAACCAGCCCAAACCGTATTCAGTATCGCCACGTTTTATTTTGAAAAGCGAAAACCAGGGATTAAAAAAAAGGTAAAATTTTTCGACCCGGGTCTTAAAAAGTTTAGCCGGAATGAAATGCCCCAGTTCGTGGAGCACGATAAGAATAGAAAGACTTAAAATTAATTGCGCTGCTTTAATCCAAAACTCCATGTGATAATTTTCAACGTGCCAAATATAGGCATTTCCTGCAGGGTTATCCTCTTAAAATATGGTAAATAAAATACGCACTATGGTTTATATTTAATTAGTTTACAGTGTATTACACAAGCCATAAACTTCTCACGCTGCTTCCTGTTTTTGATTTGCCTGTAAAACCGCAACGTATTTGTCCGTTATCGGCCAACGTTATTTGCGCAAAATATACTGTAGGCGGACATAAAATACGCCTTAATATTTCCACTATAGATGGACCAGCTTATGGCTGGAAAATAGTATTTTTGAGCTGCTAACAAATCATTATGCAAACTAAACTTAAAACACTTGCGCTTATAGCATTACTGCTTGTGCTTTTTTCATGTGGTAACCAGGAGAAAAAAGGAGAACCAACAGCTGAATCCAAACCAACGGTTTTTACCCAGCCTGATTTCACGTATCCGCAAACACAAAAAGACACAACGGCATGGGACACTTATTTTGACCTGAAAGTTGCCGATCCGTACCGATGGCTTGAAAACGATACGGCTGCAGCAGTCAAAAAATGGGTGGAAGAACAAAATGCTGTTACATTCGGATACCTCGATAAAATTCCGTTTCGTCAAAAAATAAAAGACCGCTTATCGGAAATTTACAATTACGCGCGCGCATCGGCACCCTTTAAAGAAGGTGACTGGTATTTTTACACGCGCAACAGCGGTTTGCAGAACCAGGCCGTTTTATATTATAAAAAAGGGCTTAAAGGTCAGGAAAAAGTATTTATTGACCCTAACCAAATCAATAAAGAAGGTACCTCAACCTTTGGTGTAATTGGTGTTTCAAAAGACCATAAATATGCCGCCATTGGCCGCAATGATGCGGGCAGCGACTGGCAGTTAATTACCGTTCGCGAAATTGAAAGCAACAAAGAAACGGGCGATACGCTGTGGTGGTGCAAATTTACTGATGCGGCCTGGTACAACGATGGGTTCTTTTATTCACGTTACCCGACTCCCGCCAAAGGGAAAGAATTTTCGGCAAAAAATGAATACCACAAAGTGTATTACCACAAGTTAGGCACACCGCAAAGCAAGGACATTCTTATTTATGAAGACCCGAAAAACAAATTGCATTATCACAACGTAGGATTGACCGAGGACGATAAATATTTGGTGCTTACCAAATCAAGCGGTACCGATGGGTTTGAAACCTATTACAAGGCTGTTGATTTGAAAAAAGGCGGG
Organism: Flavobacteriales bacterium; assembly: GCA_035628535.1. Lineage (GTDB taxonomy): Bacteria > Bacteroidota > Bacteroidia > Flavobacteriales_D > UBA2798 > DASPJQ01. The sequence continues at coordinate 10,666 of DASPJQ010000737.1, forward strand.
TTTACCTGTTTGTTCAGCGGGTTTGCCAACAAAAGCTCCATTGTTGACCACAAGGACGGAAAATTTTATGTGTATACCGATATTGCCGCGCCAAATTACCAGCTTGTAGCCATTGACCCTGCCAAACCTCAACAGGAGAACTGGACCCCGGTTATTCCCGAATCAAAAAACCTGCTGGACGGTGTAAACATTGCAGGCGGAAAAATATTTGCTTCTTACCTGCAGGATGTCTCAACCCACATTTATGTGTACGATTACAACGGCAAAAAAGAAAGTGAAGTGAAAATGCCCGGCATAGGAACAGCGGCCGGATTTGGAGGAAATAAAGAAGACACCGAAACATTTTACCAGTTTACTTCCTTCAATTATCCCACAACCATTTTCCGGTACGATATCAAAACAGGTAAATCAGACGTGTTTTTTAAACCGGAAACCAAATTTAACCCTGAAGATTTCGAGGTAAAACAGGTTTGGTACACGTCAAAAGACGGGAACAAAAACCCTATGTTTGTAGTATATAAAAAAGGCATTAAAATGGACGGCAGGAACCCTACGTTGTTATATGCCTATGGCGGATTCAATGCCAACATTACACCATCGTTCAGCGTTAACCAGATTCCCCTGTTGGAAAATGGCGGTATTTATTGCGTAGCCACCTTGCGTGGCGGAGGTGAATACGGTGAAAAATGGCACCAGGCCGGTATGTTGCTCAATAAACAAAACGTGTTTGATGATTTTATTGCTGCTGCCGAATACCTGATTGCACAAAAGTATACCAGCAAAGATTACCTGGCCATAAGCGGCCGTTCAAACGGTGGTTTACTGGTGGGAGCCTGCATGACCCAGCGCCCCGATTTGTATAAAGTATGTTTCCCTGGCGTAGGCGTTATGGACATGATGAAGTTCCAGAAATTTACCGTAGGCTTTGGATGGGTGCCTGAATATGGCTCAAGCGATAACAAGGAGCACTACAAATACCTGTACGGGTATTCACCCGTTCACAACGTGAAGGAAACCGAATATCCGGCCACCATGGTTACCACAGCCGACCATGATGACCGCGTAGTGCCTGCTCACTCATTTAAATACATTGCCACTCTGCAGGAAAAACAAAAAGGAAAGGCGCCATGCCTCATACGCATTGATGTAAATGCCGGACACGGGGCCGGAAAACCGACCTCAAAAGTTATTGAGGAAGTGGCTGATATGTGGAGCTTCATGTTTTTTAACATGAACAAGGATGTGGTGTACAACTAAACATGACGTCAGCTTTCTCAGGTAATTTCTTTAAGGAAAACGAGTACTTCATTGACCAGAAATTCGGGACTTCCTGGTTTGTGGTTGACTATAAAATTTATAACACCAGCGGTGATCAAATTGGCATGATCCGGTCTGATGGCGGTCGCGGTATTTCTCCCTTTACCATCCAGGTTTTTGACCTCAACAATCAACTGCTGGGCACCATTAGCCGTGGGTGGATATTCTGGATGTCAAAAATAACCATTGCTGATGCCAACAAAAAAATCCTGGGAATTGTCAAACAAAAATTCAGGTGGTTTTCTCCCCAGTTTCATTTGACCGATGAGCTGGGCATTGCGCTGGCCGAAATAAACGGTGATTGGGGAGCATGGAACTTTACCATTTCCAATTCCTATGGCGACATGGCTACCATAACGCAGAAGTGGGCCGGTGTACTCAAGGAAGTTTTTACCACGGTTGACAAATATGTTGTTTCCATAAAAAGCCCCAAGGCATCGCCCCAGGAAAAACTGGCCATGGTTGCCATTGCCATTATCATTGACACTTTGTATAAGCAAAAGAAATAATTTTTTTGTGCTGCGACTGATCTTTCAGTATATATGTTTTTACCTGTAAGGGCACAGTTACTTGCTGCCGCAACCTGTTTTTTTGCTGAAGGAAGGCATGAAATGATGCTTTTTTAAGCATCCTGTCACGGGGTGGGCTGTTTTGTATACTGCCGCATTAAGAACCATTGCATGGTTTTTTAGGCGCCAATCTCCTGGTAACTGGCATAGGGTTATCATTACCAATACACTTTTTTTACACTGCATTTAAAACCAGCCATTGACCCGGGAAA
>DASPJQ010000738.1:0-3099 GCA_035628535.1 Flavobacteriales bacterium
TACTCCTTGCTCTTCCCACATTTTGTCCGGATGACCATTGGTGGGTTCTTTTGTAGTTCCTACCAATGAATATCCACCAATTTTGGGCCAGGTAAACACTGTTGGAAGGGGACCGTCAGACAATTCCTTTTGGGAATAAATATGCCAATCTTTGTCCAGTTTAACCGTTGCAATGAGTTCGGCTTCTTTCGCATCTTTTTGCACCACTTTCCACGTCCATTTGGCAGGTTCAACAATTTGCGCGTAGGCCATGTTACCTGCAGCAAGAAAAAATACGATCGCTTTTAAAATCCTATTCATAATGTATAGCGTATCAAGAAAAATATCAAAGTTTAATTTCAAATGCAACATCAACAGGCGGGTAACACATCTCATCGTTACAAATCATGTAAGTTACCTGGCCTGTCACCACCATGGCACCGGTTATTTTTCCCTTGAGTTCCTGTGTAAATTCCACTTCCTTTTCAAAATATAACACGTTCATTCCAAAATTTTGGTCAAAGTGTTTGATGGGTTCCGGTTCTTTGGTTTCACCCGCTTTTTTAACACCTTTCGGGAGTTGAAATGTAAATTGGGTAGGAATCGGACCATCGCCTTTCAGGTGTTGTGAATACACGTGCCAGCCTTTTTCAATGGTGGCTTTTAATATAAGTTCAGCGGAATTTTTAGTTTTGCGGCCTGAAAAATCCCATTTCACCTGGCTATAACCCTGTGCATTTACCTGCACTGCAAAAAACACCAACAAACACAATAGTATAATGCGCATAAATGAAACTTGATTGGTCTAAATTAACCAAATAATTGTATCAGGATTAATACAATGTTTAGAAAATGGGATGAATTCTTGGAGGGCCATGAATTTTTAACGATCTGAGGCTTAACATTTTTTGACGATTGAACAGGCAACTTTAAAACTTCATGTTGAACTGGGCCGCTATGTTTCGCGGGGCTTGAACATCGCCTGGCCTGCCCATGTACTCAGTATTCAATACGTTGTTTACCACTATACCAAGTTTTGCCGTTTTAGTTACCTTGAGCATAAAACGAGCATCCAAAACCGTTGAACCTTTATTGAAACGGGCGCGGTACGATGGGAATCCGGGCAACAACAAATCGCCCAGTGGCAATGGGAAACCAATGGATGCAGCCGGTATCGTTAAATTATAAAAAGTCTGGTCTACGTTCACCATAAAACTATTGTACCGCACACTACCGCCAACCGAAAATATTCCGTATTCAACCTGCAGATCGGCTTTGAATAAATGCCTGAACCTGTATTTTAAAATTTTTGAACCCGTGGTATCGCTAAACGTATTAAGGTAATTGGTGTCGGTGTTTAGGGTAATTGGATTCATATACGTATATCCGATCAACGCTATAATATCAACTTTACCAATTTTTCCCGCACCGGCCAGTTCCAGTTCAACGCCTGAAACCCGGGCTTCTTCGGCATTCTCGGCCCTGAACCCAACCCAATTGAACAAATAACCCTGCGTGTTGGGATTCAGCGTAAGTGCCACTCCCGGTGGATTGTATACGCCAAACGTAAATTCGGTCATGTTTTCATAATGCGTATAAAAATAAGCGGCATCAACAAACGCTTTCCAGTTGCCAATTTTTATCACTTGCTTAATACCTGCTTCTGAACTCCACCCGTACTCGGGTCTTAAATCAGGGTTTGAAAAAAAGTTAAGGCTGCCTACCGAAGTGGTCACAAATTTTTCGGCCACGCTCGGGTAACGGTATCCCTGCCCGAACGAAGCGCGCAAAAAAGTAGAGCGGGTCAGTTCAACGTTCAACCCCGACCTGAAAACCGGTTGAAACGGCAGCGAAGTTGTGTCGGTCCCTTTTATCCATTGGTACGTACTTATGTTCTCCGTCTCATCCAATGTGTATTTTTCCAGCCGCAAACCGCCTGACAGGCTGATGGCCCGCAATACCTTACCTTTCAATAAAGGAAATTTTTTATCAATTTGCGTATATGCTGCCACGTTAGTACCTGTATGATCGCCATACAAATATGATTGTATGTTGTTTAAATAACCGGCTATGCCGCATACCAACCGTACATCGTATTTGAATTTGTGCTGGTACTGGTATTCAAAATACAGGATTTGTGCAATGGAGTTCTGGTTAACCGTATCGGTTTGGTTGCGGTTAGTTGTATTGAAATAACGCGTGCGCAAACTATGCCTGTTGCCTTTTTTGGTGAAATAGTTCAGGTACGGGTCCAGGCTGAAACGGTCGTTGTTGAAGCGGCTAAGGGTTGAACCTGCACTGTCAGGGTCAGCACCACCGCTGGGACTGTAAGCCCTGCTTTGGTCTTCCCAAATAATAAATAGACCGCCTGTTGCCCGCTGAAAATTTCCATTTATTCCAAAATTCATGCGTTCAATTTTTTTGGGCCGGTAACGCAAACCGAAATTGGCGCGTACGCGGTGTTCCTCTTCACCTTCGCGGTAACCCCCATCGCTGTAAAACGATCCGCCCACTACCACGTCCAACTGTTTTATTTTACGCGTATGTAAGAAATAACCACCCGTGTAACCGGGGTTATCGCCCTTGCGCCACCAACGCAAACTGTCACGCGCGGGATTTCCGTAAACACCTTGTGTGATGTTTATTTTTGTCAAGGGCACATCGGTTGGATACGCAGTGCGCACATGCACCACACCGTTGAGTGCACCCGACCCGTACAGGACCGAAGACGCGCCTTTCATGACCTCAATCTGCTCAATGTTTTCAACCGGCAAAGCATTCCATTTTATATCGGCCGCATCGCCACTCAGCATGGGCATGTCATCAACCAACAACAACACGCGGCTTCCTGCACCGTAAGCAAACCCGCTTCCACCGCGCATGCTCACCTGTCCATCCTGAACAGTTACCCCGGGCACCTGTTCCATCACAGTTTCACAATTCATGGTATTTTTATTTTCAAGCATTGCTGGTTTCAATACGTCCATTGATACGGTTACTTCTTCCAGTTTTTGCTCGTATTTACCTACCGAAACAACAACTGTTTCAAGCTGGTTGCTGAGAGGCGCCATGTACAGCGTAAGCGGATAAGCCGTCTGCCAGTCAACCTTTCGTATGAAA
>DASPJQ010000739.1:0-1184 GCA_035628535.1 Flavobacteriales bacterium
GGGGAAATGTTCTCTCCCATATTTTTTTTATAGCCTGCATGGTAGAGGCAATGTTTGTTGTTGCCAGTTTTATTGAGGCCTGGCGGTACATGGTGATGTTTGTGGTAACAATCAATGGTGCCAGATCATGACGAAACGATTGATTATTGAAATCTTTCACCACACCAACCACCGGACATTTTATGATACCATTGAAAATGCTTATTTCTTTGTTCAATATATCTTCCGGTCTTTTCAGTCCCAGGCTTTTTACAAACGCTTCATTTACCAAAAATTCTCTTGTCATATCGGAGGGCTGCAAATTTCTTCCGGCCACCAGATGTAATTTATACGTTGGCAAATAGTTATTGTCGGCAAATTTGGTGATGGCCTGAAAATGGGCTTCTTTTATGGCACGGTTATATTTGAATGTCGTCCACATATCATTATTGTCTTCAACCGGCGTATGGGAACTGTAGCTGACTGACTGCACGCCATTTATGGACAATAACTGTTGCCTTAAATAATCCGCCAGCTTGCCGCCCGTACTGTCCGGACGATAAGGAAGATTTATGATCGCCTCTTTATCAAAGCCTAAAGGTTGATTCATAAAATAATTCATCTGCTGCACAATAATCAGTGTGCCGATGATCAGCGCCTGTGCGATGACGAATTGAAATACGACCAATCCTCTTCTTAATGAAAGCCCCTTTGCCGTACGTGCCGTGACCTTGCTTTTTAAAGCATTGACAGGGTTGAAACGGGATAAAACAATAGAAGGATAAAAACCGGCCAATGCGGTTACCACAATGGTAACGGTCAAAAGAAATAAAATAACTGCAGGATTGTTGCCTATGTCGAACGAAAGTGAAAGTTCTAATAGCTTATTTACATAAGGCAATAAGAGCATGGTAATACCCGAGGCAAGCAACACAGCGGTTGTTACGATCAACAATGTTTCAACGATGAATTGAACCTGCAATTGAGATTTATTACTGCCTAGAACTTTTCTTACGCCCACCTCTTTTGCACGGTTAACTGCTTGGGCGGTGGAGAGGTTGACAAAGTTTACGCAGGCAATTAACAGGATGAATGCTGCAATCAGCCAGAGTACATTGAGCAGTTCACGGCTGATGGTTTTGTTGCTAAAATTGCCGGTTTGTGTGTCGTAATGCACCTCGCTTACTGGCTGCACCATGTAACTA
>DASPJQ010000740.1:0-2132 GCA_035628535.1 Flavobacteriales bacterium
TTTCATAATTCTTTTTTTTGAGGGCCCGGTTTATTTCCTGGTAGGTACCCAGCTGCAAGTCATTCAGGGTTACCAAAAAAGTATTGGGAATGGAGTCGCCTGGTTTGAATTTCGGCTTGGCTTCTTTCAGTATTTCAAGACTTGCTTTTTGAAGGTTAGGATATTTCGAAGTTATTTTTTTTACGTCTTTGCCCTGATAAATACTCATGGCCTTGTACAGGTAAGGCAGCATTTCGTTGGGGTTTTTGGCAATTTCCTCTTCAGCAAGCTTCAGTGACTTGTCAAACTTTCCATCCCGGAATTTTTCTGCAATGTTTTTGTATTTGTATTCCTGTGAATAGCAGTAAGACTGAAGAAATACCCATGAGAAAACATAAAAGCAAATAGGCTTCATAACAATACAGTTTTCATTTTTTTACTGGATTACGCAAAAGTATTAATTTCATTTCATCCGAATCGCGGTTTGACGAAGAATCGTATTCAAGGTACATCCGGGCGTACAATACTGCACTGTCAGGTTTTCCTGCGCGGTCATAGGCCATGGCTCTCAACCAGGTCAATTGCTGGGATTTGCCATCACATTTTTCGGCCCTTCGAAGATAAACAAGTGAAGGGGAACAATTGGTCTTTGAAATAATTGCTCCCGAAATACCAATTAATGCATCGCAGTTGGTTTTGTCAAGGGCTAGCGCTTTTTCAAAGGCCTGGATGGCGCTATCGGCATAAACAGTGTCGGTATAATAATGCAGGAAATAGGCTGTTGCCAGGCCCGTATAAGCCCGCGAACGATTTCCAGGAAGATGCACCAATGTTTTAAATGTTTCAAGCGCTTTTTCGCGATGAATTAAGCTTAACAGTTCTTCGGCATTCCTGTAAACAATTTCAATGCTGTCAGCCGCTAACCTTGCTGCAAATTCCTGGCCCCGTATACCTGTGCCCGCTTCGCGTTGCGAACAGCCTGAAAGGATAAATAGAAAATAACCGGAAATACCACTGTATTTTACGTGATTTTTAGTTTTATTACAAAAAGCACTGGAAAAAAATGACATTCTGATTGGTTAATTTTTAAGCGTTAAAATGGTGTTTTCCCAATCAGCATAGTTTTTGACCAGTATACGGTAAGTTTGGTTCTTGTTATCGGTAATTTCTAAAACGCCTTTATTCATACCGTGTTTGCCGTTTTCAATTTTTTGGATGTCCTTCAACGATAATTTAAAAACCTGGAATTCTTTTTCCACCCGGCTTTTGAGCAAAGCGCCAATAACGCCAAATAAATTAACGGTGGTTTTATGCGCAGTTAATACAAGGTGATTGGCAGTAATGGATAGTTTACCCTGCAGCAAATTCATTTTTGATTTCAGGTAACCAACGTTTTCTTCTTTCAGAATATCGTTTTGATCAATCACGCCACTCATAACGGCTGTTATTACCAAACCCTGTAATCAAGGCTGATGTTTTGAATACGTGTGGTGGGCACCTGGCGCCCGGCTGATAGCTGGCTTACGCGGTCGGTTACATACAACTGAAGTTCCGAGAGCATGATGCTTCCGTCCTGGTTCAAATCGGCACCGTTGTTACGCAGGCCAAATAACAAACAATACGTGAACAAGCCGTTTTTCCATTGGTCGCTTTCCATGGCAAATTCGGCACCTCCCGCACTTGAAATAACGGTTGTGCCAGTGCCGCGCCTTAAATCGGTAAACAATTCCTTCATCATTTTTGAGGGGCTTACACCGTCAACTGTTTTTAAAGCAGGACCAACGTTACGGAAAACAACGGCCTCATCATTTTTTACCTCGTTGTTGCTGGCTGTTGTCACATCTTCTTTATCCACCTCACCGCTGTGGCAGGTGTCCATGATCAGCATTTTTTTCAACGGGGCAATACCGTCCAGTATCCCTTCAAGCGCAGCATACGCCAGCCCTTTGGCCGATGGTTTGGTAAAATCAATGTCGTGCGTGCCGTAATAATAATCATAGCTTGGATCAAGAATACCATGACCGGCAACAAAAACAATTACCACATCATCAATGGTTGCATCGGCAAAAAAAGTTTTTACGCTTTCAATGTTCACCTTGGTGGCATCGGCATTGGTAATGGTTTTTGTTTTTACCGATCCATAAACGTCTTTT
>DASPJQ010000741.1:0-4386 GCA_035628535.1 Flavobacteriales bacterium
ACGTCACTAAAAAAATAAAAGTGAGCCGGACGCAAAAATTGTATTGAAAAAATACAATCCTGTAATAAAAACGAACAGGTTAATTCCCTAATTCATTGTAGAACTTGATGCGCACCAGCCTTAATTCTTCATCGGTATAGGCACCGCTGAACTCTTTCAAAGCCCCGTCAATGCTGTCATTGTCGGCCTCGCGGAAATAATCGAATATTTCTTCCTGGTTTTCCTTGTCAAGGTACTCATTAATGAAATAGTCAATGTTCAGACGCGTACCGGTACTCACCATGGTATCAATTTCGTTCAGCAGTTCATTAAATGTTAAGCGCTTTGATTCGGCAAAGGCGTCCAACGGCATTTTACGGTCAATGGCTTGTATAATATGAACTTTTAACCCCGATTTGTTTACAATGGATTTTACCACAAAATCATCGGGTCGCTCAATGTTGTTTTCCTTAACGTATTTATCAATAAGCTGAATGAATTCCTTTCCAAAACGTTCGGCTTTACCGGCACCCACACCCGAAATGTTTTTCAATTCCTCCATGGTAATGGGGTAATGCGTGGCCATGTCTTCAAGGGTAGGGTCCTGGAAAATAACAAATGGCGGAACATTTTTTTGTTTGGCCAGCTGCCTGCGCAAATCTTTGAGCATGGTAAACAAGGCCTCATCGGCTGCAACGCCTCCGCCTGATTCAGCCGTCAAAATATCATCGTCATCAATACCATCGCCTTCGTAATTGTGTTCTTTGAGCAATTCAAACGGGAACGGGTTTTCCAGGAAATCGCGTCCGCGCTGGGTCAGGTGCAATGTGCCGTACGATTCAATTTCTTTGCGCAACAAACCGCCCACCACTGTTTGGCGTATGCAGGCGCCCCAGAATTTATCGCTGCGTTCGCTTCCTTTTCCAAAAATCTCCAGTTTATCGTGCTTGTAGGTTTTTACCTCGCTGTTAGCATCACCAATGAGTAAACTGATAAGGTAACGGCCCTTGTGTTTTTCTTTTGTTTCGGCAACGGCTTCCAGCAACAATTCCACTTCTTCCTGGCCGTTGAATTTTTCACGCGGATTTTTACAGTTGTCACATTGTTTGTTGCACTGTGTCTCATCAAACTCTTCGCCAAAATAATACAACAGGTATTTCCTGCGGCACAAACTGGTTTCGGCAAAGCTCACGGTTTCATGCAGCAACTGGCGTCCTATTTCCATTTCCGAAACGGGTTTTCCATGCAGGAATTTTTCCAGTTTTTCAATGTCCTTATACGAATAAAAAGCCAGGCAATGTCCTTCGCCACCGTCACGCCCTGCACGCCCGGTTTCCTGGTAATATCCTTCCAGGCTTTTTGGAATGTCATGATGGATCACATACCGCACATCGGGCTTGTCAATACCCATGCCAAACGCAATGGTGGCCACAATTACGTCAACCTCTTCCATAAGGAAAGCGTCCTGGTGTTTGGCGCGCGTTGCCGAATCCATTCCGGCATGATACCCCAGCGCCTTGATGCCGTTTACTTTGAGCACCTCGGCAATTTCCTCAACCTTTTTACGGCTCAGGCAATAAACAATGCCCGATTTTCCGGGTTTGGTTTTTATATAACGTACAATTTGTTTTACAACATCAACTTTGGGTTGTACTTCATAAAATAAATTAGCGCGGTTGAAACTGGCCTTAAACAGCGTGGCATCCATCATACCAAGGTTTTTCTGCACATCGGCCTGTACCTTTGGTGTAGCGGTTGCGGTAAGCGCCATAATAGGCACATTCCCTATGCGGTCAAACATGGGGCGCAGCCTGCGGTACTCGGGGCGAAAATCATGCCCCCATTCAGAAATACAATGCGCTTCGTCAATGGCGAAAAAAGAAACCTTTATGCTTGCAAGGAAATCAATGTTCTCCTGCTTGTTCAGCGATTCGGGAGCAACGTACAATAATTTTGTTTTGCCGTCAACAATGTCCTTTTTAACCTGGGTAATTTCACTTTTGGTAAGCGAGGAGTTTAAGAAATGCGCCACCCCGTCTTCACTGCCATAGTTGCGAATGCTGTCAACCTGGTTTTTCATGAGAGCAATAAGGGGCGATACGATTACTGCCGTTCCGTCCATTATTAAAGCAGGCAACTGGTAGCAAAGCGATTTGCCGCCACCCGTTGGCATGATTACGAAGCTATGGTTACCGGTAAGTACATTTTTTACAATGGCTTCCTGGTGTCCCTTAAACTTATTAAATCCAAAAAACTTTTGTAACGATTCGTGAATACTAATTTGTGTGTCAATCATTTTTTATTCTCTCTAAAATGCTAATTCTTTTGCGAATGATTACTAAATTACGCCATTTTGCTTGAATTATCCAAATATTTTAGACAGAATTAAGAAAAAAGCATTTAAGACGCACATACTATAAAACACTGGCACGTAACATATTAATCGAATTTTAACATAAGCCGGTGCAAATCAAAAAAATAAATTTGGTCAATAAATACCGGAAATTGCACATGAAAAACCAAAACTAAAAAAAACTAAAAAGAGTCGGAAAAAAATGCTGTTTTTGGCGGTAAAAAAAGACAAAATCAAAAAAATATTTTTCATCAGGGATTGAGCAACCGGTAGGTGGCCTGGTTGCCGTTTTCGGCCTCTATGTTGAGCAACAAAATGCCTTTGGGAAGATGCGGCAGCATTTCATAAAGCGCTACCCGTTCACCGGCAGGAATAAAACTGCCAACCAATTTCCCATCGGGGGCATAAAACCGCAGGATAAATTTTTCGCCCTGCTTCAGGTATAATTCGCTGGTTGGCCGCAACGGGTTTTCAATAAAAAAATAACCTGATTGCACGTAAGAAAAATCAATGGATATAACGGGTGAATGCTGGCCGCTTCCCAAAATAAGCTTATAATAATTTACCTGGAAAGGGAAAGGAGAAACATCATCAAAAATAAATTGTTGCGGTACGCTGCTTGAGCCGCATATGCCATCAATTTCACCAATGAATGAAAAATCGGTCCCGTTTTGCGAACGGTAAACCTGTATGCCGTTGCAGGTGTTGCCGGCTGCAAGTTCCCATTTAAGCTGTACCTTGCTTTCCAATTGGACAACCGTAAAATAAGTCATCTCAACCTGGGCCCGTACTGGACAAACCAGTGTGCAAAATACAAGGAAGATGAAACATTTTTTTACCATGCAGTAAAGATAATCTTTTTTATGGAAATAACCTAAGGGCCGATGGCTCCGGTTATTTTATATGTTTTGTTCAAAAAACTTCCACAGGTTCTCTTCCGGAACCGGGGCCACCAGGGTTATTTTTTCATTGGTTACCGGGTGATCAAATATAAGCTTGCGCGCATGTAAATGAATACTGCCTCCGCTGTTTGACCGCTCATAACCGTATTTCAAATCGCCTTTAATGGGGCACCCGATGCTTGCGAGCTGTACGCGAATTTGATGGTGCCTGCCTGTATGCGGATATACTTCAAGCAGGTAAAATTTATCACTAGCCTTTAGTAATTTGTATTCAAGCTCGGCCCGTTTCGAGTTTTTTACTTCGTGATCAAACGCTTTTGCCTTGTTGTTGCTTTCATTTTTTACCAGGTAATGTACCAGGGTTTTTTGGTTTTCCTTTGGTTTGTTTTTAACCACGGCCCAGTAAATTTTTTGTACGTTACGGTCATGAAAAATTTCATTCATGCGCACCAGTGCCTTGCTGGTTTTGGCAAACAAACAAATACCGCTCACGGGCCGGTCAAGCCGGTGAATGACCCCGCAAAAAACATTGCCCGGTTTATTGTATTTTTCCTTAAGAAGTTCCTTGATTAGATCGGGCAGGGGAGTATCCCCGGTTTTATCGCCCTGCGTAATTTGCCCGGGTTTTTTATTGACGGCAATTAAATGGTTGTCTTCGTAAAGAACTTCAATGGTTTTATCAAAAGTGGAAAGCATAGTTATGTAGCCCGTAGGCAGTACCCTCTTGTAGTAAAGTTTAATTGCATATGCGTTAGTTCAGTGTCGCCTCCTGACGTGCCAGTGATTCTGGTTATTGGTGTTATTAAGATGCCGTCCCTCACGAAGCTGGTTGGTCAATTCATTCCATTGTTTATTTGTTTGTAGTTGCTGTTAACAGGTTTGCGATTGAAAATGGTATATACCATTGTTCCGACTCCCTTGTCTTGCGTCCCATATCTCACATTCCGTATCTAATACTGCTCATTCGCATTTGGAAAATCTTTTGACTTGATGTCTTGAATGTAATTTCCAACGGCACTTTTTATATCATCGTACAGGTTAAGGTATCGCCTTAAAAAACGCGGGTTAAATTCCTTGTTTATTCCCAGCATGTCATGCATGACCAATACCTGGCCGTCAACCGCGCCACCGGCACCGATACCAATTACCGGA
>DASPJQ010000742.1:0-4784 GCA_035628535.1 Flavobacteriales bacterium
CATTTTGCAAATTTCCACATCGTCACATTGCACTGCCCAAAGTTCCTTTTACGCTAATTCAAAATTGCCTGCCCGTACGGTTATGCATAGTTGCTAATTCCCAAACGCGAAGAAAAAGCGTTCAACGGACTCTTTAAAGAAACAAATTATGGCGGAGTTAATTTGCTAATCAAAGCCCCTGGATCCACTGCATTGTATCAACCCCATCAGCATAATCATCAATTTTGGGTTGTTGCGTTTGCCCGAATAAAATGTTTTTGTTATCAACCACGCATTGCAATGCGTCCCTGTTTTCGGCAAGTTCTTTTTCCACCGCATGTAAGTCATCATAATACTCATAGTGCAATACGCCTACGGGTGAAAAAAACGATTTGTCTTCCTTAAGCAAAAGAAAACCGTTTTCAACCAGTTTGTCGCCATTCATGAGGTAAATGGCTTTATGGTAATCATAATTATTGGCGTATTTTTTATGGTGAACAATGTCTTTAAAATCAAAAATTGCCCCAAAAAAATGATCGAGGTTATACCCTTTTGGAACATAAATTTTTGTCACATTGCGGCAACCCAACCCGTAATAGTCAAAAACATCGTGCCCTAACGCCTTAAGCGCTGCTGCACTTTCATTGCCTTGTATAACGGCAACCGAAGTACGGTTTTTACGGATAATGTGCGGATATTTTCCAAAATAGGCCTCAAAATACCGGGCCGAATTGTTGCTGCCCGTAGCAATAACGGCATTAAAATTGGCCAACTGGTTGTTTGAAATACGTATGTAATCATTAAACCCGGGCTCAACTTGTACAAGGTATTTTAGTAGTAAAGGCATTAGCACATCATCATCGCCCGAAAATTTAGCCATTAGCTTATTGCCGCTCAACAGTACACACAGCACATCATGAAACCCAACCAGGGGTATATTGCCCGCCATGATAACTGCAATGGTTTTGTTTTTTTCGGTACCGGGATATTTTGCCAGCCAGTTTGACAATACATCGGCTTTGAGCCATTTGCTTATGCCTGCAAAGGCTTTGCGCACCATTTCAGGTGTAAACCAGCCATTATGATGCTGTACCGACATAATTGCCTTGTTAAAATCATCGTGTTCAGCCTTTGAAACCCCATCCTCATACCCCTGCCAGTCCTTTTCAACTGCAAAATGTTCTAAAAAATGGCCCAATTGTACAAAGGCTGCTATACGTTCGTTACCTGTCATATGCTTTTAGTCACTAAATTTGCACAAAATTAAATTTTATAGGCAATGGCCATAATGATTACCGATGAATGTATTAATTGTGGTGCCTGCGAGCCTGAATGCCCCAATAACGCTATTTACGAAGGCGGGGCCGAATGGAAATTTGCTGACGGCACTTCACTTAAAGGCATTTTGACCAATACCAAAGGCAGTGAGATCAATGCGGAACAGTCACACGAACCTGTTTCAATGGATGTTTATTATATAGTTTCTGACAAGTGTACCGAATGTGTGGGTTTTCACGATGAACCCCAATGCGCGGCTGTATGTCCGGTTGATTGTTGTGTTGATGACCCAGGTTACCGCGAAAGCAAAGAGGAACTACTTGCCAAAAAAGACTTTATGCACCTGTAAACCAGTGTTTTTAAAGTGAGTGAACGCGACAAACCGGACGATAGTTTTAGTAACAAACCAAAATTAGAGCCTGACGATTTCTATTATTCACCCGAAGGCTACATTGTTTTCACCGCAAAATACTTGCTTAAAAGGGGGTATTGCTGTAAAAACGGGTGTAAACACTGCCCATATGGTTATAACGTCAAGACCGGGAAATTTGATAAAAATTGATTTTTTTAACCGTTCAGGACTATTGTAAACCAATTCTTTGCTCTAATTTAGCAGCCTTCAAAAATGTAGTCAGATGTTGCGCTTTATTTTAATTAGCTGTTATTTGCTTTTACTTGCAAATGCACAGGCCCAACTTGTTATTCCAACCGATGAAGAGTTGGCCAGGGGTGATGATGAACAAAAACTGGATGCAGGAGAGTATTTTCTTAAAGAAAAATTATATTATCAATCATTGCGCATCTGGAAAAGCCTGTTGAAAGACTATCCGGATAACCCGCGCCTGAATTATATGGCGGGTAAATGCCAGTTCCTGTCAGGTGTTGACAAGTCAAAGGCGCTGCCTTATTTTGAATTGACTTTAGGTCATATTTCAAATAAAGCGAAAATGGATGCCCGTCACTTTGACGCGGTTCCGGTTGACGCGTTACTATACCTTGGAAAATGTTACCATCTGAACGGGAAATTTGACGATGCCCTGAAAAAGTACGAAGAATACGTGGTTAAATTAGGTACAAAAATAACACCTGAGGAAAAAACGGAAGTGGAGCGATGGAAAAAATGGACCGAAAACGCCAAACTGCAGGTGGCCAATCCCAATAAAAATATTGTGATTACCAACCTTGGCCCCGAAGTGAATACGGCCGATGAGGAATACTCGCCTGTTTTGTCACTTGATGAAAACATATTGTATTTTACTTCACGCAGGTTGCGCAGCGACAGCAGCAATGCAGGAACGTATACCATTGAAACGGGTGGGTATTATGAAGATGTTTACCTCTCATTCCGCGATCCCGAAACAGGAAAATGGTCACAACCCAAAATGATGAATTTTGGCAATTATGTTGATGACAATGAAGCTACCGTTTCGGTTTCGGCAGCGGGTACCGAAGTTTACATTTATTTTGATAAGGAAGGCGGGGGCGATATTTATACATCTTCATTCCTTGAAGGCGGTTTTAATGCGGAACTGGAACACCTTACAGGCGACATGAATTCGGAAAGTTGGGAAACGCATTGCACAGTTTCACCTGATGGTAATGTCATGTTTTTTACAAGCAACCGGCCTGGTGGTTATGGCGGCCTTGATATTTACCGTGTCATTAAACTGCCAAACGGGCAATGGAGCAAGGCTGAAATTTTACCACCGCCTATAAATACGCCTTTTGATGAGGATGCTCCGTTTATTCACCCCTCAGGAAATGTTTTGTATTACAGTTCTAATGCCAATACCAGCATGGGAGGCTGTGATATTTTTTATTCACGCATAACGTCCAAAGAACCTCTGCAGTTTTCGGAACCGGTTAATATGGGATATCCATTAAACACGGTTGATGATGATGTGTTTTTTGTGATGGATGCCGAAGGGAAAACAGGTTATTACTCTTCGTCCCAAAATGGAGGTTACGGTGCGCATGATATTTTAATGGTTGAGTTTGACAAACCCATGTCAGAGCCTTTTGCCATTCTTAAGGGCCATATTATGATGGTTGACCATTCGCCAATTCCACCCAACATGAACGTGGTCATTACCAATCTTACAAAAGAATCGCAACAGCTTAATTTTAAACCGCGCCAGGTTGACGGTGGTTTTGTAATGGCATTGGACCCCTGCAGTGATTACGCCATTGAATATTTTGTAGGTGACAAGTCTATAAAAACCGATAAATTCAATGTATTGTGCAAAGACAACTACCAGGAAATTTACAAGGAAGTAATGATAGATACCCTGTTTATTGCGGTAGACATGGCAAAGCTGAATGAAAAACCGAAAGACAGCCTCATGGCGGAAACCAAAAAGGAATCGTATTATGAAAAATATTTTGATTACAATTTGCTTGATGTAAATGTGGCCGAGCAACGTTACAACGCATTTATTAACGATTTGAAAAACATCATTGCGCTTAAAGGTAAGGTCGAGGTTTTTATTGAATCCAGCGCATCGCACGTGCCAACGTCAAAATTTAAAAACAATCAAAACCTGTCTGTTTCCCGGGCCGAGGAAACAAAGAACGGTATTTTGGAATCACTCAAAAAAGTCAATGCCGACCTAAAGATGGTGTCGTTTAAAGAACCCAAAACCCTTATACAGGGCCCCGAATACCAAAACGATTACATCAAGAACAAACGCGTTTATGGCAAATACCAATACATAAAAGTATGGGCAAATTAGAACCCATCTCCGCAACTGCCTTTTAGTTCAAACACAGCGGTCGCAAAAAAAAAAATTTCAGGATTCCCGGTGAAAACCCAGACCTTATATAAAACAGGATACAGCGGCTGGCAGTAGTTGCAGCAATGATTATAGCGCTTTTTTATTTGTGTTGCAACTATTGCGTTATGCAGATGCCGTGGTTTTATGGGTGCTGTTTTCCAATGCCTTTTTTCCGGCCGGGTAAGCGTTTTCAAACCTGAACCCTATTAATAACACATCATCTGTTTGGGGTTCTTTTCCTTTCCATTCTTCGAAAATACGCGCAATTTTTTCTTTTTGCCAGTTCATGGGGTCTCCATTAAAATCTTTCAGAATGGTTATTAGTCCGCTCGTATTCATTTTTCGACCTTTGGGTCCTCCAAACTGGTCGGTAAATCCATCAGTATAAATATACACCTTGTCACCCGATCGCAATTTTATGGAAGAGTTTTCAAATATTTTTTTTGTGTTTATGCCGCCTATTGTATCGCGTCCGGTTTTAAGCAAATTTACGTTGTCGTCACTTACGTGAATCAGCGGGCGCATAGCCCCTGAAAAATCCAGTTGTCCGGTAGTTAGATCAAGGCTTAGCAATATGAGATCCATTCCGTCATTTATATCGTTATGCAACAATTCGTGCATTTTGTTTTCAAGGCTGTGAAGCATGGCGGCCGGATCGGTTTCATCGCTTTCCTTTACTATATCATTGAACAGCGTATTCCCAATTATACTCATGAAAGCGCCAGGCACACCGTGGCCCGTACAGTCGGCACA
>DASPJQ010000743.1:0-5623 GCA_035628535.1 Flavobacteriales bacterium
CGCTTTTGATTTGCGTGCATATGAAAAAATAAAGGCGTAATCGGCAGCTGAGAACGTGGTCACTTTATCGTAATCAATGTTGCCTTGTGCATCTATAAGTTCAGTTGTGTTGGGAATATCGTCAACCCCAAAGCGAATAACCGAAAATGCGGCTGCGCTGCTTTGGTCAATGGTTTTGGCAATTCCACCGTAGTCGTATTTGGCAATGTTGGCAAAGTACGAAGCGTGCATAAGGCCAACCTGCATGTCTTTTACATGGAGGAGGGCTGCCGGGTTCCAGTACCCGCCTGTCACATCATCGCAGGTGGCCAAAAAGGCGTTGGACATGCCCAATGCACGGGCGCCTACACCAATGCTTAAAAATTCATTGCTGTATTTGGGTGTAGCATCCTGGCTGGTTGAAGGTGTGGAATTAGACCCTTGTCCGAAGGAAGTAAGACTGAGGGGGCTAAGGGCAACTGCGCAAAATAGGGCCTTACGGTACATAGTCATAAAGTTAGGGAATTAAGTTTATTTTACCGGGAGTATAACTCGAAAAAACCCGTAAAATTGTAACATTTGTGACCAAAATGTATAAAATCGTGGCATTCATACCCAATTTGTTTACGCTTGGAAACCTGTTTTGCGGGTGTTTGGCCATCATTTTCGCCTTCAACTGGCGGCTTGACTGGGCGGCCTACATGGTTTTTTTAGCGGCCGCACTCGATTTTTTTGACGGGTTCTTAGCACGGATTTTAAAAGTAAGCGGTGAGTTGGGGAAGCAGTTGGATTCATTAGCCGATATGGTGAGTTTTGGAGTGGTGCCGGGAGTGGTAATATTTCAGTGGTTGCGGTACACGGCTGGAATTGAAAGTTTGTTGGTTGAAAACGGCATTGGTTTATGGGGATTAAATCGATTACTTGAAACGCATTATTATGTGCCATGGCATTGCTATCTGGCTTTGTCCATTCCGGTTTTTTCTTGTTACCGGTTGGCTAAATTCAATATTGATACCCGCCAATCACATGGGTTTATTGGTTTGCCCACGCCTGCAAATGCACTATTTTTTTGTTCGTTGTTTTTAATTGGTAACATGTGGGCAATGGACCCTCTTACAGACAGTGCTTTGGATATTCCTCCAACTCATGGTTGGCAATATGAAAAAAATGACGAAAAAGAATCAAACATTGAAATCAGTGCTAACGGGCTGGAGGCTCAAGGAGGTTCTCCAATTTTATACATTCGTAATTTTACACTTAAAGAACAACTTTCTGCGTTGGTATTTTTCTTACTTATAAAAAAATATTTTGTTATTGCCGTGGTTCTCATTTTTTCCTTCCTCCTCGTATCACCCCTCCCCCTCTTTGCCCTTAAGTTCAAAAATTTTACCTGGAACGACAACAAAATCAGGTACATATTCCTGACCATGGCGGTGGCGTTGTTGATAGTTTTCCAGCTTATTGCCATCCCTTTTGTTGTACTATTGTACATACTGGTTTCCATTGTCAACAATATTCTTAAAATAACGGTTTAAGCACTTATGCAATTTAAAGCTGAAATAGACGTAATGCCCCTTGAGGCCTTACTTGACCCCCAGGGCAAAGCTGTAACCAACAGCATGAAAAACCTCAACCTTAGCGAAATCACCAACGTGCGCATTGGTAAACACATGACCCTTACGGTTGATGCCAAGGACAAAGCCACGGCTGAAAAAAAAGTTGATGAAGCCTGCAGGAAGTTACTCTGTAATCAGATTATGGAATCCTATAAATTCACGGTTACGGAAGTTAAATAGGTTATTTTAGATTTAAGATGTCAGAAGTTTGATTCGTATCACGAATGAGCTTTGGCAGACGTTTCTTTATACGTAATGGGTAAGAATTCAAGAGTTTGGTTTATTCCTATATAAATGGGTTCATGCTACTATCCTGCAATAAACCCATTCTAACCCATAAAATCAACCTTATAAACTTACGGTTCCATCCGCCCCGAAAGCCGACCTTAATCTGCCAGGATGTTGGGCGAACGGCTCCGGAGCGGACGCACAGCACAAAAGTCAAGACCCAACGCAACATACTCTTGCACTGCTTTTTCCCGTTGTCTTAAAATAACCTCCTTTCTTTGGTTGTTTTAAGAGCAATCAAACCGGGAGTATAATGCACTGGAAGGAAAAAAGTAACAGGACCATTGAAAGTTTGAGGTTTGAGGTGAAGTGTTAAACCTTAAACTTTTTTTGATCTTTTAAATAAATGGATAACCTCGTTGACCAGAAAAGCCACATACCCAAACGCAAAAAATACGGCCAGGAATTTGGCGTTTTCACCGGTTTTCAGAATAAGAACCACCACGACCAATACTGCCACCAACATGCGTATGCTGGCCACCATCATAAACGCATTGATAAACTCTTTGGGTTTGGCCTGCATTTTTTTTTCAACGAGCCAGGTCCCGGCCAGCGTTGAAACAAAAAGGTAAACAAACAAAAAGTGAAAGGCCCAATGCGGCAGTTCACGCCCGGTAAACTGGGGAAATAAAAACTGCATAAGTATCATGAGCGTTATAAGCACAAGTATGTTCAGCAGGATAAAACGTATGTTCATGCGGGCAAAAATACTCGAAAATTACTTAACCACCGAGACCATGAAGAACCCTGGGGTTTCTCATTTCTTACGCGTATCCACAATAATAATGTAAATGGAAAGGATGAGCCCAATGCAGCCAAATACCAGCGTAAACGCGGGGAATTTGAGTTTTAAATAGTCATCAAGGTAGTGGCCGCCTACGAAACCAGCGGTAATAACAGCGCCCATTTTAACGCTCATGGAGCTGTACTTGTAAAAATCGCTTTGCTGCTTTGGCTTATTCTCAGGCAACGGCCGCTTTTTTCTCAGGTTCGGTAATCACGTTCTCGCGGGTAAGACCGCCACCCATGCCACAGGAGCCGCTGAATACAGCGCCCGGCTCAATGGCCAGTTTACCTGTAATAATATCGCCCGTTAGTTTTGACGTGGCCTTTAAGGTGAGTAAACCGTTTACATGTATTTTTCCCACAAAAACACCTTCAATATCAGCGCTTTCGCAAACAATTTCCCCTTCAATGCTGCCTGTTGGGCCTATGACCAGCTTGCCTTTGGTTTGAATGGTTCCTTTCAGGCGGCCATCAATGCGTATGTTGCTGTCCGACTTAATATGTCCTTCAATGGATGTACCGTCAACAATCCGGTTCAGTTTTTCGGGCGAATTTATTTCGGTTGTTTTACTCATAGGCTGGTTGTTGTTTGATTTAAACATTGGATTTGCTTGTGTGGCAAATATAAAAAAATAAAAACTAAAAATTAGTCTTTTCTATTAACTGTTTGCGGGTATTTATTTCTGGTTAAATGGGCCATCATGGGTTTTTCAACCAGGTCAGCATGAATTTGTACCTGCGTAACGGGGCTGCCCAGTTCATAGCTTACATCGCCCATTATAATTTCAAGCTGATACCCTTTTTTACTCTTGGCTTTCCACGAGTTAAACCCTCGGGCTTCAACGCCCTGACCGTAACGCCTGTTCAACCGTTTTACCAGGGTGTCGGCTACCTGTTTATTCAGGCTCTCGGTTGGCGAAAAAACGTTGATTTCGGCACTTTGAAACATATCACGCTCAAAATGATATGAACACTCGGCAAAAACACTATCGGCATGTTGAAGGCTGATGCTTTCAACCACCAGGTCCTTTTCATTTTCCAAAACGGTACTGTCATCGCCCATATCAAATTCCTCACGCAGCATGCCCAGGTTAAACCTTCGTACGTCAAACTTTTCGGTGAACAACGAGTCGGCAATAAGCGCTGCACTATTGGGTTTTTCATTTTTACCCGATCCACTACAGGCGCCAATGGCCAGCACCAGCGCCACAGGTAATGCATGTATGAAATGCTTTGACCTCATGTAAACTATACAAATATACTATCTTCCAGGGCACTTAATGGCCCATTGCGGTATTTAATGAACAATGATTAATTGGCAATTGTCAATTATCAAAAGCCAGGGGTCCTTAATGTTGTTCCCCTGGAACCTAAAAATCAATTTAGCAATGCGGCCGCACTGCCATTCATAACATTGCAACCAAACTTAATCATAATTTGCTTTTAAAGGTGGGGTCGTTGAACATTGTCACGTTTGATCATTTGTAAATTGCAATTGATAACTACTCCTTAAACCAGCCCGCATACATCACATAATTGTTTGAAATGCGCTGAATTTCGCCTTCAAATAATTCTTTGTTTACCTCTTTCACTTTTTTTGCCGGTATGCCGGCATAAACACTGCCGCTTTCAACACGGGTACCTTCCAACACCACTGCCCCAGCGGCAATAATACAATTTGATTCCACCACGCAATGGTCCATTACAATAGCGCCCATACCAATTAATACGTTGTCATGAATGGTGCAGCCGTGTACCAATGCATTGTGGCCAATGCTTACATTGCTGCCAATGCTGGTAGGAGCTTTTTGATACGTACAATGTATTACTGCACCGTCCTGTACGTTTACTTTATTGCCCATTTTGATAGAATGCACATCGCCACGTACCACTGCGTTGAACCATATGCTGCAATCATCACCACAAACAACGTCACCTACCACGGTGGCGTTTTCAGCCAGGTAAACGTTGCTGCCAAATTGCGGATGTTTGCCGTTAACCGGTTTAATTAATGCCATGGTTTAAAACTAAAAAAAGCTTTTTTGTCACGGCCAAAAAACTGTGTTTTTATACTAACACAAACAGGGCAGGTTAAGCGTCATAGTGGTTCCTTTGTCCACCGCACTTTGCAGGTGAATGGTGCCGCCCAGCTTTTCAACACCTGTTTTCACCAGGTACAGCCCAAGGCCCGAACCCTGCGATTGGTTGGTACCACGGTAATACATGTCAAACGCCCTGGCCTGCGAAGTGGGATCCATACCAATGCCGTTGTCCTCAAATTTTATTTCAACGCCTTTTGCACTGTCCTTCACCTGGATGTTGAGATATGAATTTTTCCCGTCAGCCTTCTGGTATTTTATGGCGTTTTCAATCAGGTTCTGGAAAAGCGACTCAAGAATAAATTTATTGGAAACAAACGACCGCCTGTTGTACAGTTTAGGCTGTATGCGAATGGTGGAATATTCTTTTTTCAATTCATACTTGCTCAACGTATCGTTTATAAGCGAATCAAATTTAATTGTATCGTTAAACTGGTTGGTGTCTTTAATGGTCAGGCTTTGCACCAGGCCTTTAATGGTCTCATCAAGTTTTTGTGCGGTTATTTCAATTTTGTTAATATAGTCAAGCGCTTTTTTGTGTTTGACATCGTATTTGCTTATATGGGCCAAACCGAGGATAGATGTAATAGGGGCGCGCAAATCATGCGAGGCTTTATAAATATACGTTTCCAGCTCTTTATTACTTTCCTTCAGGGTTTGTTCAAGCATCTTTGTACGGGTGACATCCTGTAATATTCCGGTTACACGACATACCCGATTGTCTTCGTTCATGATAAAACGGCCCTCGCAATAAACGTGGCGTTTGATATCATCACCTTCTACGCGGGTATAAAACGAAAATCCATGTTGCTGTTTCCGGGCTGTGCAAATAATTTGTTTTACATGTTCGCGGTC
>DASPJQ010000744.1:0-8021 GCA_035628535.1 Flavobacteriales bacterium
GCCCATTGCAAAATGTTAAACCCGCCAGGGGTAGAGCGTATAGCCCGCACCCTGAAGCGGGAGCGCAATATCTGTTTAATTAAACCTGATCACAAGCGCGCTCTGCTTCAGGAGAGGACTATGAGCGATAACCCGGTGCCGCATATACGTGACACCTTAATTTGCGCTTTAGTTTGCGGCAGGCCGCCAAAAACTCAATTGATTATATTTTTTAGGAAACCCTGTAACGGGTAACTGATACACTATTTGCGTTCTTCTTCATCAAGGCTTTCGGAAATAAAGCTTTTGTAATTGAGAACGGCAACAAGAACAATGATAACAAGCATAAGGATTTTATACAGGTATACCAATTGGAGCTGGGTCCAGGTAGTATCCAGTATAACCGTGCCGTGGTTAAATATGGGGTCGGTCCCAATGGTGGCTTTGAAGGTCTCGGTTGCGGTGAGGTAGCTTACCGGATCAAGCCCGGTCATGAACATACGTGTGAGTACGATGCAGGTTAAAACCACGATAAGAATAAAAATCAAAAAACGCTGCATATCCTTTTCTCTTGTTTTCATGGCTAAATTACGAATACACAAATAAAAAGGCATCAGAATTCTGATGCCTTGAATAAGGAAAAGGACGAAAATGCCAAATTAACGGTTAAACGTAATTACAGCATTTTTATGCCTTTCATAAGCTCTTCTTTGTAATTTTTTCCAATTGGAATTGACTTACCACCAATATTAATCAGGTTATCCTCAATTGATTCAATTTTGTCAACTTTTACAATGAAAGAACGGTGTACGCGGGCAAAAGCAGGAGGTACCAGCTTGGCCTCAACCTCTTTCATGGTTGTTAAAACGGTATACCTACCCTGCGGGGTATAAATATTTACGTAATTACCCAGGGCCTCAATATACAGTATACTCTCAACAGGCAACTGTACCAGGCGGGAGTCGGCCTTGACAAAAATGGTTCCCGCACCCGAAATCTCGGCCTCAGGTACTTCAAGGTTCTTTTTGGCCTTGTCAACCGCCTTGAGAAAACGCGGATGCGATATGGGCTTTACAATAAAATCGGTAACGTTATATTCATACGATTCAACCGCGTAACGCGCATGGGCCGTAATTAAAATAACCTGGGGCAGTTCAGTCAGGCTTTTTAACAGGTCAATGCCTGACATTTTGGGCATATCAACATCAAGGAAAAGCAGGTCAATTTTTTCGGCTTTCAAAATATTGAAGGCCTCCATGGCGCTTGAGCAGGATTTTACAAGCGTAAGATCGGTACCGGCAATAAGGTCTTCAATGATATTGCGCGAAAGTTCATCGTCATCAACAACTAGGCAACGCATAAGGTAGTGTTTTAAGGTTAGCTTTTAAAGTTAATTTTTTTTGGTTTAGGTTGTTCCTTACAACCCTATATAAATACGAAAAAAACGGCTAAGTGCGGGTTATTTTTACATGAGGCAGGGGTTTTTAATGGCCTGCAAAGGATTATGCGGGTTAAAAATCCGCCTGCAATGATTTACCTACTCAAGATGGTAGTATGGAATTTAGGATCTTTTTTAACCACAGAGCCACCAAGGGTATACCAAAGTTGACCTGAGAAATTGAGACAATTATATCGCGCTGATTTCTGCTTTGATCTCTGTTACCTTTGTGGTTAAAATTCAATGCCGATTAAAGCACACTTTTCACCTCCTGCAACTCATCAATGGCTGCCAGGCAGGTTTTTTCAATGTTTTCAAATATTTTTTTGAATTCGCCAGCTGCCAACTTATCCAGGTTTCCATACTCGGCTGAGGTAAACAACTCGGTTAGGTTTTTAATACCCATATACGCTACATTGCCTTTTATCTTGTGCGCGGTTTCCTTGAATGAAACATAATTTTTTTCATTGTACGCCTTGCGCAATACCTCCAGGTCATGCGGTACATTTTGCAGGAAAATGCCAATGTATTTTTGTATGCGCTCCTCGTTTTCCTTGGTAAGTTCTTTCAGGTGATTGAGATCAATGACTTTGTACTTGCTGTATTTTTCCTGCACCACTTTGCGTTTATCAAGCAATTTGCACATTTTTGAAACCAGCAAATCAATGTCAATGGGTTTTGAAACATAATCGTTCATACCTGCCTTAAAACAGGTTTCGGCCACGTTTTCCAGGGCGTGTGCGGTCATGGCAACAATGGGCACCTCTGAAATGGGATATTTCATGTTTTTGCGTATGAACCCGGTGGCTTCATACCCGTTCATGCGCGGCATTTGTATGTCCATTAAAACCAGGTCAATGCCGCCATGGTACATTTTGTTGATCGCAAGTTCACCGTTTTCGGCCATAACAATTTCAACGTTGGCATTCACATCCTTTAGCAAATCATGCAAAATCTCACGGTTAATGCTGTTATCGTCCACCAACAGTACTTTAATGTTGTCAAGCTTGCGAATGTCAACCTCAGCTATGGGCGACAGGTTTTTGACCTGCAGTACACTTTTTTCATATTCAATTGTAATGGTAAAGGTAGTACCCTGCAGGAACTGGCTCTCCACTTCAATGGTGCCTTTTTGCAATTCAACCAGTTTTTTTGTAATGGCAAGCCCCAAACCAGTACCACCAGCGTGTTTGATGGTATGGCGGGTCTCCTGTTCGTATTGATTAAAAATAGTGGGCAAACTGCTTTTGCGCATGCCTTTACCCGTGTCAACCACTTTGAACTGTAACTTCACGTTTTTTTCGTCCTCGCTAACTACCTGGGCATATACGTCAACCTTGCCTATATCGGTAAACTTAACAGCATTGGTTGAAAGGTTGATCAATATCTGGTTCAGGTGTTTGGCATCACCTTTTACAACAGGTGGTATTTTACTGTCAAGGTGTATGTTGAACTCAATTCCCTTTTGGTCGGCACGGTACTGCATAATGTTTTTAATACCGTTCATAACCTCGGTAATCATGAAATCAACCGGTCTTACCTCAACCATGTTGCTGTCAATTTTTGAAAGGTCAAGAATATCGTTTACAATAAGCAGGGCGCTGTCAACGGCCGATGAAATAGCGGTTACGTATTTAAGCTGCCTGGGATCAAGATTTGTTTTGCTGAGCAGTTGTGTACCGCCCGCAATGGCATTAAGCGGTGTACGTATTTCATGACTGGTATACGCCAGGTACCTTTCCTGTTCGGTCATTGAATTTTTTTGTTCCTGCAGGTCACGGTTCAACGCTTCATTGTTTTTTTCAAGCGCCTTGTTTTTTTGCATAAATCCGTGCAGGAAATACACTGCTGCCAGCAAAAACAAACCGAGTATTATAACGAGGTAGGCCATACGTTGAGCGCCAAGATAAAAAATTTACGTTGCACAAAAAAAACCATTATTTAAAACTGCCGAAAAGGATGCCAAAATTAAAGGAGGGCCCGGCCAGGTTGCGGCTGTTTGTACCGTATAATGGCCCGGCCGACATGATGCGGTAACCCACCGAAACGTTCAACTGGAACCAGTTCAGCACAGGCTTGTTCACCTGTACGCGCGGTTCAACCGAAAAATATTGGGTTGAGTTGGGTTGGTCGCTGGGAACATAGGTTTTTGGAATGTAAATGGTACCACCGGCAACCTGTAACGGTATGCTGAAATACCATTTCTCATAACGCTTGAAAATGTATTCAAGGAACAGGCCCGATTCAAGCATAAGCATGCGGTACCTGTTGCGGTTCATAAGGCTTGTTATAACATTATTGCCGTAATGCAGGGTATAACCCATTTTAAACCGTTCGCCTACATGCCATACGCCCTTTAAACCATGCAATGACGCGGGTGAATTGTTGTAAAACGTAATGCGTCCCTCGTACCCACCCTCATCAACACTTTGAAACATGCCGAATGAAAAATTGAGGAAATCAAAAACAAACTGGCTTTTTGCTTTACCCGAAAAGCAAACTACGGCAAAAAGTATGAGGCATAGTTTTTTAACCATTCGCACAGCTGGCTGCTAATTTACAAAATACTCAGAATAAAAGCATAGTTGTCGGCCACATCTTTTAAACCTTCAAACCGTCCCGATGCACCACCATGGCCTGCATCCATATTGGTATGCAACAAAATAGGATTTGATGAGGTGTTGTACACCCGTAATTTAGCCACCCATTTAGCTGGTTCCCAATATTGCACTTGCGAGTCGTGCAGGCCCGTTGAAACATACATGGCCGGATATGCTGTTTTTTTCACATTATCATAAGGTGAGTAACTTAACATATAATCGTAATATGCCTTGTTATTGGGATTGCCCCATTCATCATACTCCCCTGTGGTAAGAGGTATTGAGGCGTCCATCATGGTAGTAATCACATCTACAAAAGGCACTTCGGCAATAATTCCTTTAAACAAGGCAGGTTCCATGTTCACAACAGCGCCCACCAACAAACCGCCTGCACTGCCTCCCTGTGCAAACAGTTTTTTTCCATCGGCAATTTTTTCGCTCACCAGGTAACGTGTGGCGTCTATGAAATCGGTAAACGTATTTTTTTTATTCAGGAGCTTGCCGTCCTCATACCATTCACGGCCCAAATCTTCGCCACCACGCGTATGCACAATGGCATAAACAAAACCGCGGTCAACCAAACTCAGGCGCGAACCTGAAAAATACGGGTCAATAATTACCCCATACGAACCATAACCATATACCAGGCAGGGATTGGCACCGGGTTTAAACAAATTTGTTTTATAAAACAACGAAACCGGGATTTCTTTCCCGTCACGCGCTTTGGCATACACACGTTTTGTGGTGTACGCGCTGCTGTTATACGGCACATTGAGTTTTTGCTGCTTAAGCAAAGTCTGGGCTTTGGTATTTAAATCGTAATCGTATTCACAGGCCGGGGTTTTCATTGAAGCAAAATAATACCGTAACACCTGCGTATCGTACTCCTCGTTTATTCCAATACCCAGCGTGTAATCCTCTTCGGGCATTTCTATTTTATATATTTCACCGGTTTGGGTATTCAGCACTTTCAGTTTTACCAATCCCTTTACCCTTGTTTCAACCACCATATGGTTTTTGAAAAGCTCAAAATCTTCGGTCAGTTCATTGCTGTCATAAACAAACACGTCCTTCCAGTTTTCCATGCCTGTTTTTCCTGCATTGGTTTGGCAAATACGGTAGTTTTTAGCATTCGCGTTGGTGCGTATATAAAAAACACCGTTCGCCTCGTCAATGCTGTATTCATGGTCGCGTTTGCGCGGTTCAAACACCTTGAAGGCGGCTTTCGGTTCAGTTGATTTGATGTACAAACATTCGCTGGTAGTGGTTGAAATACTGCTTATAATTATATAGTCGCCCGAACGCGAACGCTGCACGTCAACACTAAAGGTTTCATCTTTTTCTTCAAATACGCATACGTCTTCACTGGCCGGTTTTCCCAGTTCATGGCGCATAATTTTGTACGAACGCAAGGTGTTTTCGTCTTCAACCACGTAAAAAAGTGTTTTGTTATCATTGGCCCACTCTACGCTTCCCGAAGTGTTATGAATCACGTCCTCCAGATCATTTCCCGTTGCAATGTTCCTGATGCGCAAATCGTATTTACGCCTTCCTAAAAAATCAACCGTATAGGCCAGCAAGGTATTGTCAGGACTTACTTCCAGCGAAGCTTCTTCGCAAAACGGTTGTCCTTTGGCCAGGGCGTTCACATCAAGCAATAAAATTCCTTTGTCTTGCCGGCCTATGGGTTTGCGGAAATATTTTGGATGTTCATCATCGCCTTCAAAGGTGCTATAGTACAGGAACCCGTTTTTGGGATACGGCACCGATTCATCATCCTTCACCACACGCGATTTGATTTCTTTCAGCAATTCATCACGCAGCCCTTTGCGTGCTTTAAAAAACGATTCGGTATACGCATTTTCAGCCTTCAGGTAATTGATGACTTCCGGGTCTTCGCGCTCGTTCAGCCAATAGTAATTATCGATTCGCACCTGGCCGTGCCCGGTAAGTGTATGGGGTATAATTTTCGCAGCAGGAGCGCTGGTAGTTACTGCTTCCTTTTCCATGGTGTTACAATTGGTTAATACCCAACAGGCCGCCAAACTAAGCCACCTGCAAGCCAACAATTTTTCCATTGTTCAGTAATTTGATAGTGCCTTTTTTTTTCGGCTTTTTGGTTGAACCGTATTTACGGCAAAAAATCACATTGTTGTTTTGCTTTTTGTCAATCACGCTTAAACTGCCTCCGTCAATAACCAATGTAGCCCGGTCTTCTATAATTATTTTTGTTTCGGGTAAAATGGTTACCGCACCGGTAATTGTAAAAGTACAGCCTCGTTTAATATGAATGTCGCCACTCACCAGCATGCTTCGTTCAAGTACCAGTGAAGAATCCAACTTAAATGACCGTTCGGGATTGTAAATGCGGCCGCGTGTCATGTTCATATAGTCAACACGGGTACTGTAGGAACGGTGCACATAGGCAATTTGCATGGGCGATAAATAACTGCGGCAAATGTTATAACCCATAATGTTGTTGGAAACATTAATGGTGTCACAATGCAGCCAACCAAATCGGTCACCCCGGGGCAAGTCGCTGAATTGTGGCGAGTCGGTATGACTTAACCCCAAACAGTGTCCTATTTCATGTGAAATCAATTGCGCGGCCGCCCAGGTATGGCTTTTGTACACGTTACTCATGTTCAGGAAATTTTTATTGGGCCCGCAACCAAACATAATAGTACCCGTGGTTGAGTGCGTAAAAAAAACATTGATGGCGTTTGGGATGTTGCGCGCGTATTTTTCAAAATTGGCCGTTGAGCAATTGTTGTTGACAATGTAATTATAACCTATGCTTTCCATACCGGTGGTATCGGGTCGCTCATTGGGCACAAACCAAATGTTCCCGTCCCTGATGTACGCTGTATCAACCGTAAGCCGCATGCCCTTGCCGTTTTTATACCGCAAATGCATACCCTCCTTGCGTTTTTTATTGTAATAGGTCAGGCTTTTGCCTTTGACCACAAACAGGTTTTGTGCGGCATCGTATGAAATTATTTTTTCAAGGCCTTTGGGTTCAAACCAATCAATTTTCCAGCCAACCGAATCAACATGAAAATAACAGGCTTTTACAAAAAAACGGATTTTTGATTCACGGTAAAAAGGCACCCCGGGGACTTTAAGCGTTGGCTGCTCAAAATTATTGTACATCTGGTTTACCAGTTTGAACAATTCGTGAATGTCATTGGTGTCGTATTTCGTAAAATTCCGCGCATCGTCATGGCTGTATTGCATAACATGCACCACCAGGTTAATTTCAAGGGGCCAATACGTTTTATCAGGATAATAATCACTCAGGTCCTCGTGCTTTTGCGCAACAAGTTGCAGGCAGTTCAACAGCAATAAACCGGTGAAAATTCGTTTCATGAATAGTTAAAAACCAAACACATTTTTTTCGACCCAGCCTTTGCCCCACTCTTCCAGTTCCTTTTCGTCCCACAACTCAGGATAAAATATTCTGCGCTGGAAGCGGGGCGGCAAATACTTTTGCCAGTTGGTACCGCCAGTGGCGGCAATGTCTTCAGAATTACGCTGCAAATAACGTACCGCGCTCTTATAATGCACCAGTGGCCAGTTCACGTTTACATTGACGTCAAGGAATTTCATTTGGTTTTTCAGGGCCTGGTTTTGCTGTTGCTCCTCGGGCAAACTCTTATACATGCGCCACAGGTTGGTTAACCTGAATTTTTTAGCCAGTTCAATCAAATCGGCCGAATATTTTTTTTCGAACTGCTGTAAGGTCAGGGTTTTTTTGCCCGATGCCAGTTCGGTTGCACCTTTTTTCCAGTAAATATTATTGAACATGTCTTCAATCATGCTCTCGGTAATGGTGCCGTCATACCGCTTGCGGAATTCAGGCTCCACTAAATTTTTAAAATCGGTAGCGCAAATTTCAATTTTGCGGTATTGCGCGCTCTGGAAACCGCTGGAGCTTTGCAGGTACGGCCGGATGGCGCTGTACTCGGGCGGCGTCATGGTGGCCAGCACGTCCCAGGCGTGCA
>DASPJQ010000745.1:0-2879 GCA_035628535.1 Flavobacteriales bacterium
AAGGAAAATCCGGGACTACAGGCCATAGGAGTAGAAATTGACCACTTAGCTGTTGAAAATGCCCGAAAAAATGTGCTGGATGCCGGCCTTAAAGACCGTATCCAAATTGTACAGGCTGATCTTACTGAGTGGGTCAGGCAACCTCATAACGATGTTGATCTTGTTTTGTTCATCATGGGTATGGCGCACGACTTTCTTCAAACAAAGCAAAAAGCGTATGATGTGTTTTTCAACATGAAGAAAAACCTGGCTCAAAACGCTTATATGATACTTGAAGACATTAACCTGCGCGAAAAGGAAGATCCATGGGCCGGGATGACAATCAACAAAGGATTTGAGCTTGTACATTCCCTAATGGGAGCCAACCTTGGTACGCGTGACCGGTATATTGAAATATTCAAACATTTCGGCTGGAAAATTGAATTTGTACGCGGTACCGGACTACCAAATGCATGGGTATATGTTCTAAAAAGCAATATAACCAATGAGAACCGGGATTCGGAAATGCTGGAAATGGAAAAAGCTTTAATCCTGTAATGTATGAAAGAACCGTTTATCAAACAGGTCCCATTCGATCCTTCTTGCGAATATGAATCAGAATTGATGGCAACAATTGCTTCAACCATAAAGGATAACCCTAACGACCTTTTCATTAAACGATCAGATCCCCTTTACAAAGAAACCGAAAAACTGCATCGAGCTTATTTCGGAAACAACACGAGCCAGGTTATTAAACAAAAACTGGTTTCTATTATTATCCAACAAACAGAAATGACACTTATTATAATTGGCGTGGATAGTTACCTGTTAACCCTGCCTGAAGTCGCTGCAGAACTGGAACGCAGGAATTTTACCGGCAAACTTCACCTGGTTATTATTGATCCCTTACAAGACGAATTACAAAAAGAATCTGCTGAAATTACTGCCAACAAAGGAATCATTGGTAATATTCAAGTGGTTTGTGCAAAAGTTGAGACCCTGAACCCGAAGCAATGGCATGCAATCCATGAATGTCCTGGTAAAAAAATTGTTTTTGCCAATTTCAGCCTGCATTATATTTTACCTTCCAGGCGGATGTTTTTTTTAAAAACATTAAAACAATTTACGGATGGTATTTTTATGGTTGAACGAGATCTTAACCTTTTGGGTCAGCCAAAAGATACCGCCATACGACTAACCTGGAACCATTTTTTACCATTATATAAAATAATTGGGACATGTAATGCCAGGCATGATGAAAAACGGGTCTTATACAACTGGTTTGGAATGCTTGTAAGAGACGCTTTAAACGAAAGTACACAGGTTGTTTGCACACATCTTTGCGAATCAATTGAACAATGGAAAACAAAGTTGAAGAAAGCCGGGTTTGATATTTCAAACGATGTTAATTATCTCTCACCAGGCGAAGAACCCAAACCGGGCATTTGCTTTTTCCCATTACATCAAACATCCGGTTCAAAAGAAACGTTTCTTGCTTGCATTATTTCCAACTTAACCATTTAAGATTATGTGATTGAGATTTTTAAAAAAAGCCGCCCTTATGCAGAGCGGCCTTCGAGGCAGGATCCAGGCCTTAACCCGGTTGGGCGGGCCTGTTGTGCTGTGTAACCAAACACAGCACGTTACCATCATCGTTATTCAGTTTTATAATGGTTTAGTTGACCTGGATGTATTGCGATTCTTTTTTTTCTTCAACCTGTTTTGGAAGGGTTACCATTAACACCCCGTTGTCCATGGAGGCGGTAATAGCATCGGTCTTAAAATGTTTTTCATTCACCTTAAAACTGCGGCTGTATGAAACCTTTCCGAATTCCTTGCGGATATAGTTTTTATTGTCGGTTTCGGTTTGTTTAACCTGCTCTGCGGTAATGCTTAACACACCGTTGTCAAATTTGATTTTTACATCTTCCTTTTTAATTCCCGGCAACGCAAGTTCCAATGAAAGCTGTTTTTCATCTTCCCATACATTGGCCGCAGGAGTTACCGAAGTGTTAGCGGGGTTACCCGTAAATAAACGTTCTACTTCGCGGGTAAAAAAATCGTCAAACCAAAACCTGTTGGTTGGAACGCATTGATTGTTTTTAATAAGCATGTTCATAGTTCTGTTATTAATTTTAATGTTGTTGTTACCTGTTTTAAATGTTTGCAGCTATGGGGTAAGCAAACTGGCCAGCGGTACAAGCACATCAGTAGTTACCTTTTGTGCCAGGTATTGCGCTTTGCGCCTGCTTTTCCTAAACTGTTTTTTAATTACTTTTTCTGTTTTCATTTTGTTTACGTGATCACGCAACATCACCAACAAGTGCTGTTCCATTCAGTTTTTTCTGCCAAATTTGCATTTTTAGCATAGTTTAGCAAGTCATTATGTCATTGATTGTCAAATAATTGTGTCGATTTGTCGGTATTTCGGCTTTTGCATGAAAGGAATTCCGGTTTAAAACATTAGTTTTGTGTTTTAATGAGCTTCGTTTATCCGGCATTTTTAAGTGCTTTTGCCTTACTGGCGGTTCCCATCATCATTCACTTATTCAATTTCAAAAAATACAAACGTCTTTTCTTCCCCGACCTGCGCTTTTTAAAGGAGGTAAAAGAAAAAACAAAAAAACAATCGCAGCTTAAACATTTGCTTGTATTACTGTGCCGTTTAATGGTGTTCAGTTTCCTGGTACTTGCTTTTGCACAGCCTTTCACGGGCAGCCTCCAATCGGCATCACCCAACAAGGTGGTAAGCATTTATATTGACAATTCGTTCAGCATGCGTGCGCTTGGCAAAAACGGCCCGTTGCTTGACGTGGCCAAACAAAAAGCAGGAGAAATTATACGCAGCTCAGCACAAAGCACCCGCTTTCAACTCCTCACCAATGAATTTTCACCGGTAT
>DASPJQ010000746.1:0-6402 GCA_035628535.1 Flavobacteriales bacterium
TAAAAATGAACGACTGCAGGCATCCATCAACAACAACATGGGCCTGATTTATGAAGCCCAGGGCGATTTCAGGAAGGCCCTTGCAAAAAAAACGCTGGCCCTGGAAACATTCCGTAAAGCAAAAGACTCCATACAGGTGGGTGATTGTTACAATAACCTGGGTAATTTATATTATAAAAAAGGTGATTTGCAAAAAGCGCTTCTCTATTATGATTCATCGCTGGTCATCCGGCAAAAACGAAACAGCCTTGACGGAATCGCAACATCCTACATAAACATTGCATCGGTATATAAAAAATCGGGAAAACGCGCAATGGCCCGCAACTATTTCACCGAAGCGAATTTAATAGCGCGTAAAATAGGCTATAAAGAAATTATTCACCTTAGCTACCAGGGTATGGCTTCCATTGACAGCCTTGATGGGAAATGGAAATCGGCCCTGCACAACTTTAAATTAAGCAGTGCCTACCATGACAGCATAACAAACCTTGAAAAATTAAGTAATACCATCAGGCAGCAAATGCAGTACGGTTTTGAACGCAAACAGGCAACCGATAAAATAAAAAGTGATGCCAGGGCAAAACGCGAAAAACTGAAGCATGACCAGGAAATACAGCAGCATAAATTATACACCTGGGTGGGAACGGCCGCTTCTTTTTTAATGCTTGGTATTGCCCTTGCCTCGTACCGCGCGTTTACCCAAAAGAAAAAATTCAGCAAACTCATAGCCGAACAAAAGTCCATTGCCGAGGAAAAGCAGCGCGAAGTACTTGACAGCATACACTATGCCAGGCGTATCCAGCAAAGCCGTATGCCCAATGCCAGGGCTGTAGCGCGCATGCTCCAGCGATTTGATAAATTTCAATAAACCGATGCAAAAACCATTACTTATTCGTAACTTGTGTGAGCAATGCAGCGCCTGTTTTTTTTGATTGGTATAATATCTGGTTCACTAACCTGTCAGGCACAAACGCCTAAAACAGTAGTAGTGTATCATTATAAAAAATTAAAGGCTTCAGAGGGACAAATGCTGAACGGCCAAAAAACCGGTACCTGGACAACCTGGAACAGCAATGGTGAAATAACAAGTGAAACCGTGTATGACCAGGACGGTGGCAGAATAAAACACATATTTTATTACGATCCCCCCTGGATAGAACTTCCCCGAAAAGACCTAATACTACCAAAAGAAGCGTATGAGGCCGCCATTCTTACCCAAAATTCAGGTGTCAAAACGCATCCGCGCATAACGTATTATACTCTCAACGGCTTAAAGGACGGTTTACGCATGACCTATGATGCCAATGGCAATAAACTAACCGAAGAGGGATATGTGCGCGACACCTTAAACGGTATGTCGTTTTTTTTCAGCCGTACAACTCCCGGACTTTTGTTGAAAAAGGCCACTTATTTTATGGGACGGTACAATGGATATTTTATGGAAAAAACCGAAGACGGCAAATACCTCGAGGAGGGTGCCTACGTTGACGGAAAAAAACACGGAAAATGGAATTCGGTGCAGAACGGACAGCACATCATTGCCAACTACCGGTACGGGATATTAAATGGCAGCTATGTTGTGTTCGTAAACGAAGAGCCCGTGCTGACATTAAAATATATTGACGGCAAAAAAAACGGTGAGTTCACTGAATATAGTATTAAAGAAAACGATCGCATTCGTTTTTCAGGCACTTATGTAAACAATGTAAAACACGGTATGGTAAGACACTATAAAAACAATGTATTACAAGCCGACTGGGTCATGAAAAACGGGGTCAGGGATGGCTTACAGCATTACTGGTACCGTGACAGCGTGATCAAAAGCGTTTCACTGGTACGTGATAACAAAATTGACAGCGTACGCACCACGTATTATGAAAGCGGCAAAATTGATACATTGCAATGGTATCACAAAGGGCTTCTTTTAAAAACCAGGGCATTTTATGAGAATAGCAAACCGAAATACCAATTTGAAAATTATACCGAAACAGAATATTATCCGGATGGAAAAAAAAGAAGGCAGGTTGTGTACGGTGAAAAAAGCAGCGTAACAACCTGGGATGAAAAAGGCAGAAAACTCAAAACGGAGGAACGAAGGTGACTGCGGACAACAGTAAGAAAATAACAGTTGCGTTGTTTGCATTTGTTTTTGCAAGCCTTTTATCCTACTCCCAAAAACAAAAAAAAATCACCGAATATTATTATAAAAAGCTCAGGAAAAGCGAAGGTTTTACGCTTGACGGGAAAAAGGACGGAACCTGGACATACTGGACCCTTGACGGACAAATTGAACGCATTGAAAACTATAAAAACGGAAAAGCTGACGGAACATTTTTGTATTATGAAGCTCTGGATGTTCCCGGTGTGATTCCCGGGAAGGCGGCTTACAAAACATACCTTGCAAGTCAGAAAAAATTACAGCATGGCCCGCTCATCAATGAAATAAACTATAAAAACGGCCATAAACATGGCCGCTTGCGCACATGGATGCAGGAATCGCTCATTACCGAAGCCACCTATGTACGCGATACGTTGGACGGGGAATACAAAGAATACCGTTTAGGAACCAGGGGTGAAAAATTTGCCCTGCGTAAACTCGTTGTGTATAAAATGGGAGTATATAACGGAAAATACCTTGATTTATCGCAGGGCGAACAGTTTAAAACAGATGGCACCTATGTTAACGGTAAAAAGGAAGGCTTTTGGAATGAGTTTTATGATCGCATAATTTTTGAAAACAATTATAAAAACGGGGTATTGCATGGGAAGCAGACCGCTTATGACATCGAGCGCCACTACCTAGGTTTTCGTACTTACCAGAATGGGACTTTGCATGGCCCCTTTGAAGAAATGCTTTTTGACGAGTCACGGATACTGCAAAAAATTTCCGGCACCTATGTAAAAGGTGAAAAAGAAGGAATTCTAAAGTGGTATTATGGCGATAAGCTCATGATCGAATACAATGTTTACAACGGGGTTAACCACGGTAAGATGAACTATTATTATGGCAATGGTCAAATCATGAAACAGGGTAATTATATGTTTGGGAAAATTGACAGTTGCTGGACGTATTATACCTGGCAGGGTATGAACGAAGGCAACGAGTGTTTTGACGAGGGCATGTATTTTTCACTTGAATATAAATATCCCAATGGAAAAAAATCCGCCCAAAGCGTCAGGCAAAAAGACGGTACAGATTTGTTTACCGAATACTACTTAAACGGCAAAAAAAAGAATGAAATTATACGTTATTACAGCCACCAGTACCTTGACTACATTGAAACACATTTTGACGAAAAAGGAAAAAAAACCGGTACCGATACCGTATGGAGCAACAAGCCTGTATTTACGATTGACGTTACTCCTAACCTGGCTCCTGTAAACACCCTTGATTATATTTATCCCGGTTCTTACGAAGTTGCGCCTGTTTTTTTGGGGGGATACAACGCTATGTATAAATTCATTTACAAAAACCAGCAATATCCGCAAACTGCAAAAGAAAAAGGTATTGAAGGAATTGTTTTTACCGAGTTCACTGTTGAAGTCAACGGGAGCCTGTCAAACCCGGTTATTATTTCATCACCTGATAACGACTTATCGGCCGAGGCAATACGCCTTATTGGGATTTTACCTAAATTCAGCCCGGCCCAGGTAAAAGGCAAAAGGGTTCGTTCAAAATACCAATTAGCGATGCAGTTTAAAATTTAGGGCAAATCACCACCGAGTACTTTTTCCTTTTCTTTTGTTTACACATTTGGTAAGAAAGGCTGAATTCATGCGCCCCGCCAGTAGTGCCGCGCAACCATGAGATGGTATGATCATAGCTATATCCCATTTTAAAACGGTCCTTGGTCATGCCAATGATTACACAAACCGCATCATTGTTAGGATACCCTTTTTTATACGATTTGAAAATGGGAATTCCCCTGTACCATAAACCAATATTAAGCGGACCTTTTGAATAATAGGTGCCCAAATCAAGCTGATCGTATTTCAATTGGGAACGGTAATTGAACGTAAATGAAATTTGCTTTGAATTTTTATCATAGTCCGATTCCTTTTTCATGTACCAGCTTTTACCACCGTGCAACGAAAATTTTAGTGGCCTGAACGCATTAAACGACATTAAGGCCTCATCGGGGCGATTTAAATGATGCAAGGCAATACCACCCCACCACATGCCTGAATAGGCCAGGAACCCGGTAGCAAAGTCGGGGGCTATCACACTGCGCGGAGCGGCTTCAATGGAAGTAGGCGCTCCACCCCTGGCCAACTGATCTCCAAATGTAAGCGCATTGAAATCGACCGAACGTTGGAAAAATCCGGCCTGCAAACCAAACCTGAATGCCAGCGTACGGTTTACCTGAAAATTATAGGCACCAACAGCCGCACCGGTTGTGGTACGCAAGCGCCCGGTTCCGGCAACATCATTGGTGAACATCAATCCTGCCCCCATGTTTATATTGGGATAAAAATGATCGAGTGCAAGTATTTGAGATGAATACCCGTTACTGATAGACGGCCACTGTACGCGAAAGTTACTTGAAACACGGGCGCAAACATTGGCCCCCGCAAAAGCCGGATTCAAATACATGGGCGCCTGGAAATATTGCGAAAACTGCATGTCCTGCGCATGAACGAAGGCGCAATTAAAAGCGATCAATATGGACACGATCAATTTCCGCATCATTTGGACTCAAGGTAAAAGTTAGGCTCCGTAACATCATCAAGGTAAACAGTCATAATCTGGTATTCCTTGTTCTCAATAATAATTTCATAGTTATGACCAGGTAGAATCAGCAAAATAAATTTACCAGTCAATTTGTTACTTTTATACGTTCCCGCTATTACCTCTTCGGTTTTGTCAATCAACGTTATTTTGGATTCAAGCGGACGTCCGTCTTCGGCCATTACCCTCCCCTCGTATACTTCTTTATATGGTTCTTCGCCTTCCAGCAATATTTTATAAATATCCATTTGACCATATCCATCTTTGCGAACCGATGAATAGTATGCAGTGAGTTTATCGCCCGTAATGGTAAAGTACAGATCATCATCGGTCGTATTAATAGGGTAACCCATATTGGTGTTGTTGCGTGGTAAACTGTTGGAATCAATTTCGGCCATAAACACATCATGCCCCCCCATGCCCAAATGCCCATTGGAACTGTAATACAAATGCAGGTTATCAGGATGAATAAAAGGGGCGTCCTCATCGCCTTTTGTATTGACAACCGGCCCCAGGTTCATGGGTTTACTCCATTTTCCATTCGGTAATTTACGTGTGCGGTATAAATCTTTTCCCCCGTAACCACCAACCATGTTGCTTGAAAAATATATTTCATTCCCGCTAAGTGAAACACATGCGCTCACTTCGTTTGAACCGGGCCTGTTCACTTCTCTGTCAAGGGCCATTGGAACACTCCAGTTGGCGCCATCAAAGGCGGTGGTAAATATTTGCCCGTCTTTCATTTGGTCATCGCTCCTGAAAATTAACATGCTTTCGCCATCCGCTCCAATACCCGTGCAGGCATCGTGAAATTTTGAATTGACCGGGGTCGGTAATTTTTTTGATACCACAGCCGACTTTTCATCAATGGAAACTTCAAAAATATCTTCATAATACCTGCCGGTTTTATCTATTTCCGTACCCGGCTCAGGCCTGCGCGAAGTAAAATATAGCGTTTTTCCGTTGGCAGTTACCAGCGGTGAATAATCGCCATATTTTGTATTGATGGCAGGCCCCAGGTTAATGACTTTTTGTTTATTCGGGAATGCCTTAAAGCGCATAGCCAGCAAACTTGTTTCAATGGCCCGGGTAATCTCCTCATCGGTCATTTCTTTCGGAACCTGCATAGCCTTGTATTTATTAAAATGCTCAATAGCGCTTTCAAAGTGTTCATCAATGTGCTGCAGGCACCCATAGTACCAATGCCATTCAGGGCTAATGTTGTAATCAGACCTTTCAAAATGTTTTCGTGAACTGCTTTTAAACTGCTTCAGGTTGAACTTGCACACCCCGGTGTAGTAATTCAATTCTTTATTAAGCGAATCGGTCAATAGCAGTTCTTCATAAATTTTCAACGCTTCAAAATACAGGCCCTTTTCATAATTGCGTTCGGCCTTACTTTTTTTCAGAAAATACTTTGACGACTGGCCGTAACCGGTCAACACAAAGCATGAGGAAAAAGTGTATATGAATATATATTTAAGCATTCTATCGCAATAATGTCAAATCACCGGTAGCACTAAATTCCCTTCCATCAATAAACGTTACATCGGCCTTCCAAACGTAAACGTCCTGAGTACATATAACCCCGCGGTAATAACCGTCCCATCCTTTGTTTACATCAGTGCTTTCAAATATAAGTTCTCCCCAACGGTTAAAAATTAATAAACGGT
>DASPJQ010000747.1:0-1816 GCA_035628535.1 Flavobacteriales bacterium
ATTCGGTTGCATTGAGTTTTACGGTAGGACTGGCACTTTTCAGCGTCATTGTTTTTGCGGCTATCTTCGGCACGCTTATTCCACTGGTTCTGCATCGCAATAAAATTGACCCCGCAATTGCAACCGGGCCTTTTATTACCACAACAAATGACATATTGGGAATTGTGTTGTATTTTTCCATTTCGCACATGATGTATTACTAGTTTTAGGCACAAGACGCTAAGAACCAGGAATCAGAAATCAGGAATTCAGAATTCGTAACCAGGAACAAAAAACCCTGGACACTGTATTAACAATCAGCTAAAAATGTTAAAAAGTATGAGTCCTTTGGACCGCGCAAAATATTGGTACTTTGCCAATTGTAGTACATTTGGCACCGGATTTGCAAATAACCGGCCCTGAATGAAATTTATTTTTACCTTATTGTTGTTGTGGGCCGCCTATGCCCATGGCCAGTACAAAACAGCCGAATGGACCAATGAATTCGAACCGAAAGGCACCAAACACCTTGTTGGCACCTGGTCAAACGGCACAACCGCAGGCATTGTTTTCAGCGATCAGGAAGAGGATATTGCAGGCATTAATGTAGTGCTTTGCGACCTTGAAGGCAAAACTGCTTCGGTTTTTGACCACACATTTGATAAGCCTGTTTCATCCATTATTGGAGGATTTAATGCCGAAAACGGTTTTACCGTAGTATATGAAAACCTGTATGAAAAAGACGGGGCCTTTTTTCAGGAAATTAAAAGCCTTGAATTAAACAGGGACGAAAGCAAAAAGGAAAAAGTGCTGGCGCAATTCACGGTGGCCAACAAACAGCACCTGGGTCACGCAAAATTCGCCCAGTCACTCAACCTTAAAAAAAGCCTTGTTTTTATTGAGACCCCATACCGTAGCGGTGAGAAGGAAGAAATCACGTTTATTGTTTACGATGAAAACGGAAAGGAAGAATCCAATAACAGCGCTCAAATGGACCTGGACTCCAAGCAAAACGTGCGCAATTACCCGCAGGTAACCAACAATGGCAATATTTTCTTTCTTAAAAAAGACAAGGAGAAAAACGTGCCGCGGTATTTTATTTGTTCATTCGAGCCTTCAACCAAAAACATGAATAAAAAACTGGTTGCACTCTCAAATACCAATATTACCGAGATACGCGGGCAGGCAACACCACAAAATGATTTTTTGGTGGGCGGATTTACAGCTTCAAGTCCGGAACATTTGTATGAAGGCTATTATCTTTTTAAATTTGATCTTGCATGCATTCAAAAATTCAGAACACAGGGTCAGTTTGACGAAAGCACTTTCCTGAAATTCCTTTCCAAAAAAGAGTTCAGCAAGGACCCTGTTATAAAGGATTATTACATTGATAATATTACGGTTTTGCCCTCGGGAAAAATTT
This sequence comes from Flavobacteriales bacterium, assembly GCA_035628535.1. Lineage (GTDB taxonomy): Bacteria > Bacteroidota > Bacteroidia > Flavobacteriales_D > UBA2798 > DASPJQ01. The sequence continues at coordinate 1,403 of DASPJQ010000747.1, forward strand.
TCATGAGCGCTGAATCGTACCGTGAAGAACAGGCAGGCAATGTTACCCTGTCAAATTACAAAGACGTAATGCTGGTTAGTTTTGACGAAGCCGGCAAATTCAAAACAGCGTTTAAATATGCGAAAACCCAGGCTGTAAAAGCTGAAAACCATGTGTGGGCATCTTACAAGCTTTTTCCCAATAACGATACCCTTGTTCTGGCGCATAATTTTATTGCCAAAACCGAAGGCACCAAAAACCCTGAACCCGTGCTTACCTATGTAAATGTACATGAACGTTACGGGGCCAAAACGGTGACGAATGAGAAAACCGGCTGGCAGCAGGATCCTTTTTTCTTTTTACCCGAATTGGTTTATGACCCAACCAAAAACCAATACATAGCCTTGTTTGCCAGTTTTGACCGTACCCGTTTCA
>DASPJQ010000748.1:0-2008 GCA_035628535.1 Flavobacteriales bacterium
CGTTCACCCGCTTTCATGGAAGGACCCTTGGGAACCGCCCAACTTTTAAGAACGCCTTCCATTTCCAGCCTGAAGTCGTAATGCAAGTGACTTGCGGCATGACGTTGTACAACAAAACGCAGTTTTGCCCCACGCGTGCCTTTATGGGCTGCGGGTTCGGGTGTTTGACCAAAATTCCGTTTTTGTTTATACAATGTCAGACTCATGATGCTTTTCGTTTACTTAAACTGGCTTTTAATTGTCCTAATAAATCGTCCTGTTTGCTATATACAATTTTCATTTTTGGAGCCGCTATCTTTTTACCTTTTCCTTTGGCACGAATGAGTTTGAGCAACGATGCCGAATAATCATCTTTGAATTTTTCAATATGAAAAGGTTTTGAAAACTGTTTAATTAGCGCCAACGCCATTTTGAGCTCATTGGGTTTCACTACAGTTTTTGCGGGTAAATCAAAGTTCTCAGTACTGCGCACTTCTTCGGCAAAACGCAGCTTGCTTAACACCAAAATATTACCACTGGGTTTAATAGCACATAATGCCTCGGCCGTGCGCATAACAAATTGTGCCACGCCAACTTTACCTGATTTTTGAAGAGCATCGCGCAAAAGGGCATAGGCCTTGGCCCCGCTTTTTTCAGGTTCTATGTAGTAAGAATTTTCATAATAAATGGAATCAATTTCGCTTTCGTCCACAAAATTGTTCACTTCAATGATTTTACTTTTTACAGGTGCTGCTTTTTCAAAGTCCTCGTCCTCGAGCATTATATAACGGTCATCAAGCATATAGGCTTTGCCAATGTTTTCCCATTTAACTTCCTTACCGGTGGCTTCATTTACCCGGTGAAAACGTATTTTTCCCATGTTACGCTTATCAACCATATCAAGGTCAAGTGTGCTTGATTGGGTTGCGCTGTATAATTTAACGGGAATATTTACCAGTCCAAATCCTATTGCGCCTTTCCAGATTGATCGCATCTTTATTTATTTTTTTTAGATGTTGATTTTTTTCTGCTTCCTGCCTTACCTCCTGTTTGAGCTTTCTTACGACCACCACTCTTGCGTGAGCTTGCGGTTGTGGCTTTGCTTTTTGATGCGTTTGATTTACGGGCAGAAGATGTGCCTTTCTGTGATTTTTTTCCACCGCCTTTTGCAGACGTTTTTTTGACTGATGTTCCTTTTTTAGCAGGAACCTTTGCACCCGATTCACGCGCCTCGCTCAAGCCGATAGCTATGGCCTGTTTCTTGTTTTTGACCTTTCCTCCCTTGCCACCTTTACCGCTTTTTAATTTGCCTTGTTTGTATTCACGCATAACTTCTCCTACTTTGTCCTGCGCTTTTTTTGAATATTTAGCCATGCTGTTGTTTCGTTTTTTAGAGATTCGTACTTTAAATTTGATGGTGAAAGTGTCGACATATTATGATTCACCTTAATTTATTTTTTGGATTACAAAGTTTTAAAATCAACTTTGTTTTGTTTTACAGTTTTCCTAAAAAAGATTATATAATTTCCATTTTAGTCGCTGATTTGGAGATAGTTATCAAAATGAGAAATATTCTTGTTGTACCAGCCAGGTAAAATGAACAGCCACCATTACAATGACATGCATTTAAACAGTGTGCATGATTAACAAAGGATGCAAGAAAGATTTAAATTGCTACAACAAGCCGGTAACTTAACGATTACGGCCTAATAACATATGCGTACTTACGCACTTCGGCTTCGCCAGGGTTTGCTTCCAGTTCAATGCCTTTTACCATCAGGTATAGCTGTTTCCCCGACTGTTTTTTCAGGTCAATTGAGGTGTCATAACCCTTTTTAAGAAGATACAGGTCCATATCGTAAACCCAATATGCATATGACTTATTAAAACGTACCGTGTGCCGGAGGGTGTCCATTGTGAACACTTTGCACGTATAAATAGGTTTATTGTCATGTATATTTTGTGCGCATAGCCGTGAACCGGGAAAGAATAAAAGTGATACAAACAACACCATCCGCATAACTGTTTT
>DASPJQ010000749.1:0-10396 GCA_035628535.1 Flavobacteriales bacterium
AATTCAATTCTTCCGATGCTTTCATGCAATTCAGTTTAAACTTTTCCATTTGGGCCGTATCATTCCGCAACGCTGCAATTTTTCCGGCAATCATGTTGGGATCATGTGAATCAATAAGTGTACCCGTTTGGTAAGTGTTAACAATGCGGGCAATTTCGGGCAGGTTACTGGCCAAAACCGGTATGCCGGCATGTATAAAGTCAAATACTTTATTCGGTAAGCTGTATTTATAATTAAGGTTGGTGTCTTTGTCCATGCTTATGCCCAAATTGCATGCGGCCGTATACTGCATTAATTCACCATAAGGCATTTTAGGATGGAACAAAACATTGCGCATGTTTTTATCAATGGCATGCTGTTTCAATGCCGGCAGTACATCGCCACTGCCAATAATCAGTAAAAGAAAGTTGCTATCCAGTTTTTCAAAAGCCTGCAACACTTCTTCGTTACCACGGTTTATGTTGATTCCGCTTCCCTGTATAATAACAATGAACGCGTGTTCAGGAAGCCCAAGTTCAATACGCGATTTTTTTGTAATGGCAGCGCGCTTTTCGCTGATGTTGCGCAACACCCACGGGTTTACATTGTACAGTTTATGGTACCAGTTGGCAATGCTTTCATTGACCGTAAGCACTTTGGTAAGCCTGGGAAAAATGCGTTTTTCAAAGGCAAGCCATATTTTTTTTTACGCGGGCTGTTTTGCAGTTCGGGCACTTCGCAAAACAGTTCGTGCGTATCATAAACCAATACCCGTTTTTTACGCGCATAGTAATTGGCCGGCAGAGTATCCAGATCGTTTGACAGCAACCAGCCGCTTTTGTGAAACACCAAATAAAAATACAGGCGAATATTAAGGTTGGCATAAAACAAAGCACCTTTGTTGAACCATAACCTGAACCGTTTCACTTCATAAGGCCTGTCGTTCACTTCAATGCTGCCCTTAAGCCTGCGTCCCAACAATACAACCTCAAAGCCGTGGGCATGCAGCCAGGCACAAACTTTTTTTACCCGTTGGTCGGTAGCCAGGTCATTGCTGACACTTACAATTATTTTTTTTTGTCGGTTCAGGCGGTATTAACGGCTATGCTGTTCTTAATTTTACTTAATTAATGAAATTAACGCTGAATAAATTATTTATTTCGCAGGCGTATGTCATTTATCTACAACCAGCCGCTTAAAAGTTTAAACACCTTTGGTATTGAAGCAAAGGCAACGCGTTTTGCCGTGTTTGGTTCAGTTGCCACATTGGTTGATCTGCTGAAACAGGCGACTCCCGAAACTATTTTGATATTGGGCGGAGGAAGCAACCTGTTATTTACTAAGGACTTTGAGGGGACAGTCCTTAAAAACGAAATAACCGGTATAACCCTCGAAAAGGAAACCACCGATCATTATTTTCTTAAAGCAGGTGCAGGCGAGGTATGGCATAAACTGGTTATGCATTGTGTGGCGCACAATTACCAGGGTATTGAAAACCTGGCCTTGATCCCCGGTTGCGTAGGGGCTGCGCCCATGCAAAACATTGGTGCGTATGGCGTGGAGTTAAAAGACATATTCCATGAACTGGAAGCTGTCGAAATTTCAACCGGCCGTTTGCATGTATTTGATTTAAAAGCCTGCGCATTCGGTTACCGTGAAAGTGCTTTTAAAAACGAACTGAAAAATAAATTCATTATTACCTCGGTTACCTTAAGGCTGAATAAAAAGCCGGTTTACAATACTTCTTACGGAAATATTGCTGCACAATTGGAGGCTGACGAAACAGGAGAGTTAAGTATGCGTGCCATAGCCAATGCCGTAATTGCCATCCGTTCATCCAAATTACCCGACCCCGAAAAAATAGGCAATGCCGGCAGTTTTTTCAAAAATCCTGAAATTGGATTGGAACAATTCAGCGAGTTGAAAAAAGTGTATCCGAATATAGTCGGGCATGAAACCGGATCTTCTAAAATGAAAGTAGCCGCAGGATGGCTGATAGAACAGGCTGGTTGGAAAGGCAAAACTTTTGATAACTATGGAGTGCATAAAAACCAGGCCCTGGTGCTGGTAAATTACGGTGGGGCCAGCGGAAAAGACATACTGGAACTGTCCCAAAAAATCATTGTTTCCATACGGTCCCAATTCAATATTGAGTTGGTGCGGGAGGTCAATATTTATTAACTTTTACGTTAATTGACAATAGTCAAAATATTTTTACCTGAAAACCAGGCATGTAAGAAATAGCCCGTCTTCAAAAATACCCGGCAAAAAAAACGTGAAATTGAGTTATTTACTGTAATTTTAACACGCAGGACACGTCCTGATAAGGAAAGAACCGGATTTTGCAACACGATGAAACGGATAATTTTACTTACTTGTTTATTTCTTTTAAATGTCAGCCTTTGGGGTCAGAGTTTTTTTTCTCCCGGGGCCTGGAAACATTTTCGCAAAGAGTTCCAGTTTGGTTTAGGAGCAAGCAATTTTCTTGGCGACCTTGGTGGCCGTGATGCCATTGGAACAAACTTTTTGCGTGATTGGGAAATAAGCCAAACACGTTATGTCGCACGTTTATCATACGGTTATTATCTGGGGCAAAACTGGCTTTACCGGTCACAGGTATGCCTGGGTGTTGTTTCGGGTAATGACAACACCACCATGGAACCTTTCCGCCACAACCGCAATTTGAATTTCCGTTCACAAATTATTGAATTCAACCAAAGCATAAGCCTTTTCATCATGCGTGAAAAAATGGGTAATAAATTTGGTTTGAAAAATGTTAAGGGCCGAAAAATAGGGGCCAAGTCCAATGCCATTGGTATCTACCTTACTGCAGGAGTTGGTGTTTTTTATTTTAACCCAATGTCAAAATACCAGGGTGCAAATGTTGTATTGTGGAGTTTACATACCGAGGGACAAGGCTTGCCGGGCGGACCAAAACAATACAAGCGGGTAAGTGTTGACATTCCACTGGGTATTGGTTTTCGCAAGGCGCTTAGCAGGCAGTGGGGTGTGAACCTGGAATTTACCCAGCATTACACGTTTACCGATTGGATTGATGATGTAAGCACGGTGTATTATGACAATGCCGCATTACTTGCAAATTATGGTCCGGTAAGTGCTGCCATGGCCGATCCCAACCTGGGCAATTTCGTAAATCCCAATGGTGATTCATACGTTACGGCTGTAGGCCAGCAGCGGGGCGACCCTAAAGACAAAGATAATTATATGTTCCTGACTGTTGGTGCGTATTATAAAGTCAACACCCGGTCATCCCACTATGGTCGCGGTCCGCGCAAGAAAAAAATCAAGGCATTGTTTTAGTTTTAAAGTTTCCGGTAATTTTATTTTTTGGTTTTAGTTGGTGGCCGTGCTGCTCCCATTCCCCTGGTTGTATCATTATACAAAGAATCGATTATTTGATGCAACGAGTTTAAATCAGATTGAAAATATAAAAAAACTAAACCTGATCGTTTAATGGGTTTCACATTTATATTTCATTCCAGTTTTAATAGTTTCCGATCTTAAATTTTTAAACCAAACCTTAAATTCATTTGAGGTCCCAGAGTGAATCGAATGCTGACGATAGCACTAAAATAACTTTTAAAAAGTTAAATTAGCTGTGCTATGTCAGCATCATGACATGCCTGCAAAATAATTCCTTTGAAAAACCAAAATCAACCGGCATCGTCATGACACCTTAAAAGAGGCTCCGGAGTGAATCGAACACTCACCGACAGATTCGTATTCTGTCATTCTATCCCTTGAAATACGGAGCCCGGTAGATAGCATGCAAACGGTTGCAAATCGTCACCTTATTCAATACAAAGAAGCGCTCTTACGCATTTAAGCTATACATACTACCCATAGTATTCGGTAGGGGATTCGAACCCCTGGTCTTTTGGATGAAAACCAAACGTGTTGACCAACTACACCAACCGAACATTTATTCAATGATCAATTGAATAATTCATCAATTAGTTGCGGAGTGGGGAATCGAACCCCAGAGACACAGCTTATGAGACTGGTCGGGAAACCTTCCTCCCCGCAATGTGTGTTTTCAAAACTTAAAATTTAACATTCAAAATTCTGTTCATTTGTTTTAGCATTCCCAATTGGATTCAAACCAATATTCTCCCGTTAGAAGCGGAATGTCCTGTTCAATTGGACGCTGGAAATATGTTGTATCCCCGGCCGCAATTGAATGCTGACGATGGCAAAAATTAAATCATATTTTTTGTTTGCCGTGTCAACATCCTGATATCGCAAAAAAAACATATTCGACATATCAGGGTCAACATCCACGGATTAAAAGTCAGCTGCATAACCTTAATGCTTCGAGGATATTTGCGTACCCCCGGGTGGTAATGATCCACCTTCTACAAGTTAAAAGCTTGTTGCTTCACCTTAAAGCTTCGAGGGTATAGTTATTCCGTGCAGTCCCGATGGCTATCGGAATTATCTGCCGTATTTCTTTTTCCTCTTTCGGTTCAGGTAAATTGCTTCCATTTATTTCTCCTCGTTTTATTATATTTATTCTTTATTAGCCAACTACTGAGCTTGCTTAATAACGAATTATCGTTCTTTTACTTTTTTTCAGTAGGGACAGAGAGACTCGAACTCCCGGTAGCCTCTTTGTAGGAGAGGTGCTTTTGCCGCTAAGCTATGTCCCCATATTCAATTATCAATTAGCTGTTGGTATGACTGGATTCGAACCAGTGATTTCTTTCGTATCAGAAAAGAGCCTTAACCAGCTTGGCCACATACCAATTTTTAATTCATTTTAACTGATCATTGTATATTGACAATTGATCATTGCCTGCGCATTGTTTAGGATTCGAACCTAAAACCCTCCGCTTAACAGGCGGGCGCTCCACCATTGAGCTAACAATGCCTGCACTTAGTCATCGGTTTTTTTACCGTTGCAACTCATTAAATTATTTTTGCAATTCAAGAATTTTTCGCTGATGCGATGGGATATCAATTTCTTTTGTTGAAGAATCTTTCTTCGTTAAAGCTGTTTTCAATTCCATGTGCAAGGTGTTAATTCTTTCCTGCAATTTTTTTTTCTTTTTTTCAATCTTGCTCATTTTTATTTCTTTTTAATCAGTCCAATTTGTTTTATCTGTGTTTCATTCATTTCTTATCAAGTCACCTTCTTCAATTTTTGTACGCTCTAAATCAGCGCCTATCATGATGATCAGCGTCATCAACATTCCATTCTTTATGGATATTTCCTGCGGTTTATACGAGATTCGAACTCGTGCCCCCCGATAGACAGTCGGGCATCCTAGCCTCTGGACCAATAAACCATGCTTTGAGCAATACGTACTTTTTTTCACAAGGCTTTTACAAAACATATTGTACTGTAATACAACGTATGGCCTTTAACCATTCCCTGCTAATCCCACCGATTTACGGACCAGCGGGCAAAGCCTGTGTATTGCTCCGGTTTAAGGCGTATGTACCTAACCCGTTAGTGTGCAGCAGGAGGTAGTCGAAACCCCGTCTCCGCGTTGGAAGCGCGGCATAATTGGCCGTTATACGACTGCTGCTTCTTGTTTTTTGTGGAGCACACAGGAATTGAACCTGCCACAGTCTGCTTGCAAAGCAGTCTCGCCAGCCATGGTACATGCTACCCCTTTTCGTGTTCTTTTTTTGTTTGTTTTTTTTGCTCATTTGAGTTCAGTATTTTTCCAGGTCAGATTTCTCCAACAATTTTATCGTAACATTTCTGCAAAAAATTTCCAGGTCGGTCTACACCAACATTTTTTTGCTCAGACTAAACCAAAAAGAAAAAGCCCCTGGTGGATCCAGGGGCTTTTTCTTTTTGATATTTATTAGTCTTTTATCCTATATAAAACATAAAAAAGCCCCCGGTAAGCTGCGGTCCTCGCCCTTACTTGCCATGCTAATCACTCCGGCTATATTTATGTTTGTTCTCATTTGCATTACAAAAGTATTAATAATATTTAAACTGCCAAATAATTTATTTTTTTGTTAGACGCGCTTGCTTAAAAAAGGTTGCGCGTGGTTTTTTAATTTTTTTTCAATGTGAAAAAAACTGATCGAAAGTGTGCTTAAAAGTTAAAGTTCCTTCAACATTCGCTTCGCCCTTTCGTTATCCGGTTTTAGTTCCAACGCCTTTTCAAAACACTTTTTGGCCTCAGCTTTATTTCCTTTCATGAGGTAAACTTCACCCAAATCATTCCAGGCAATAATAATGCCCGGAAACTTTTTCGTGTAAAGCGTATAGAGGGCCAAAGCCTCATCCAGTTTTTGTTCTTTGATCAACCGCTGGCCGGCTTCAAGAAATAACATATCATCGGTGGCCGCAAAATTATTGGCCCGCAAATCAGTCACAATATTTTTGGTAAAATAATCCGGACCCCTTTCCAATATCGTTTTATAAATGAATTCGGCCCCTTTGGATTCAAACGAATTAAGGTTGGCTGCGGCATTTTGTGAAATATGACCTTCAAAATACAATTGTGTTACCTGCGGTAAAACGGTATTGGTATTGCATGCGTTGTTGTTGGTGACCATGTAAAATACCAGCCCTTCTTCAGGAAAGCGTATTAAACGCGCATGGTAAATACCGTTGCTTCCACCATTGTCAACCATTTTTGTTCCGCGTTTTGATTTTGTAACTGAACAACCATAACCGAAAGAAAACAATCCCCCCGTTCCGTCTTCTTCAATGTAAGGTGTAAACATCAACTGCATAAGTGAGTCAGGAAGTATTGCGCTGGACTGCTTACTCCATATGTACATGTCCGTTAACGATGCATATAAACCGCCATTGCCTTTTAAATTCCAGTACGGTCCACCGCCCACTGTTTTATACCGTTGTTGCAGGGTACCCCACCGTGTTTTGCCCTGGTAGCCTACGGCTATTTTTGTTGAATCATAAGCCAGAGCATAATAACCGGTTTTTATTTGCAGCGCGTCAAAAAACGTTTCTTTTAAAAATAATTCGTACTCTTTTCCTGAAGCTTTTTCAATAATCAGCGCGGCAATGCTCATCCCAACATTGGTATAAACGGCTTTAGTCCCGGGTTTAAAAGCGAGCGGTTCGCTCCAGGCGCGTTTTAAAAAAAGCTGGTCGGGTAACTCTTCAAAATCACCTTTATCTTTTTCTAAAAATTCATGGAACCCTGCCGAATGCGTTAACAGTTGATGGATGGTGATGTTTTTTTTGTCGGCCGGTACGTTTTTAAAATAATCTGACAATGTATTGTCCAGCTTCAGTTTCCCATCACGGTAAAGAGCCAGGATTCCCGCGGCTGTAAAATTTTTGGTTATGCTGCCAATGCAGCATAATGTAGCTGGTGAAAACGAAATTTTTGCTTCACGGTTGGCCATCCCATATCCCTTGCAAAAAATAAGACTGTCGTTATGGCTTATGAAAAGTCCGCCCGAAAAATTGTTTTCTTTTTCAAGCTTACGTAAATGTTGGTCAATAAGCAGGGCTTTATTGCCAATCAAAATATCGGGGGCCTCAATGGTTGTTTCACCAGCCTTTGAAGCGGAGCCATTATCCGAACACGAATACAAAGCAACTGTAAGCAAAAGGAAAAATAAATAGCGCATAAATTTTACCGTTTAATGGCAAATGTATAGGATTGTAACCTTTTGCAAGTTAATTAAGGTTAATTAAGGTGAATTCAGACTAAGTTTGATTTGCAAAGCAAGGGGTATGATTTATTCAAAGCAGATTTTTAACCGGGAGCCCAATTAATCAAACTTCTGAAACAAAGTTCAGGGCCATAAAAAAGAAAATTATGAAGGCTACAATCTTATTTCTCAAATCACACAGCTTAAATAATCAGAGCAGGTGTCCCATCTTATCTTTTTTTGTTTTCAGGTATTTTTCATTGTGTTTATTGGGTGTAATCACAATGGGCACGGTGTCTACAATTTCGAGTCCATAACCGGTAAGTCCTGTGCGTTTACGTGGATTATTGGACATGAGTTTCATTTTAGAAACACCCAACTCACGCAATATTTGTGCGCCAATACCATAATCGCGCTCATCCATTTTAAAACCTAGTTTCAAATTGGCGTCAACTGTGTCCAGGCCTTCTTCCTGTAGTTGATAGGCTTTTAATTTATTAAGCAAACCAATTCCACGTCCTTCCTGGTTCATGTAGACAATTACACCCTTGCCTTCGGCCTCAATCATTTCCATTGCTTTGTGCAACTGCGGGCCGCAATCACACCGGCAGGATCCAAAAATATCGCCAGTCATACAGCTTGAATGCACACGTACCAAAACACCTTCGTCTTTTTTCCAATTGCCTTTTACCAGAGCCAGGTGTTCGGCACCGGTCATTGTTTGTTTAAATGCAACAAGTTTGAAATCGCCATGTGCTGTGGGTAAATCAACTGAAACGGTTTTTTCAATCAAACTTTCGGTGCGCAGGCGGTATTCAATCAGGTCCTTTATTGAAATAATTTTAAGGTCAAATTTTTTGGCAATTTCCATAAGCTCGGGCAAACGCGCCATGGTGCCGTCTTCATTCATAATCTCTACAATAAGTCCTGCAGGCTCAAACCCGGCAAGACGTGATATATCAATAGCAGCTTCGGTATGGCCGGCCCTGCGCAATACGCCTTCTTTTTTTGCTTTCAAGGGAAAAATATGGCCTGGCTTACCCAGTTCTTCAGGACGGGTAGCAGGATCAATTAAGGCCAGTACTGTTTTAGCGCGATCGCTGGCTGATATGCCGGTGGTACAACCATGCCCTATAAGGTCAACACTTACCGTAAAGGGTGTTTCATACGCTGCGCTGTTGTTTTGTACCATCAGCTCCAAACCCAGCTCTTCACAACGGCTTTCAATCAAGGGAGCGCAAATAAGCCCACGGCCATGGGTGGCCATGAAATTGATAATTTCAGGACTTGCGTTCCGGGCTGCGGTCAAAAAGTCGCCTTCGTTCTCACGGTCTTCATCGTCAACAACAATGATGACTTTGCCATTTTTAATTTCTTCAATGGCTTCGCTTACGCTGTTCAATTTAATAGGGGTCATAACAATGTTATGCAAAGATAAGCTATTGCCGGGCAGGAGCTATGTTTTTTTCAAAGAGTTTACTGAGCTGCTCGTTGCCCTTTTCCCAGGAGTAAAATGTACTTATAAAAGCATGACCGTCAATGGCCACCTGTTGGGCGTAAACCGGGTTGTCCAATAAATTAACAATGGCGTTAACATAATTGACCGGTTTTTTAGCTGTAATAAGGTGTTTGCCGTTTTCTCCATTAAGCGCATTGTTGCATAACTCACTTGTTACGCAGGGTATTTTAAGCGCCATTGCTTCCAGGATTTTATTTTGCAGTCCCGTGCCAATCTGCAAGGGGGCAAAAAATATACGGGCGCTTTTATAGGTTGGAATAATATTCTCAACAAAACCAAGCAGTGTGATGTTTTCCGGAAACTTTTTGCATAGTTCTGTCACCTTAGCCGATGGGTTTGCGCCCGAAATAGCTACGCTGATGCCCGGCCTGAATTTTACCAGCAAAGGCATGACTTCGTTCACCATGTACTTAACGCAATCAACATTGGGCGTGTAAGAAAGATTACCGTGAAACAAAACATCGTATTTTTTTTCAGCTATACTGGTATCGTTTAAAAGAATTTCATCAACGCCATTCGGTATAACAACTATTTCTTTACGGTTTTTATGGTAAATAAGGTCACGGTCCTGGTCACTGATAATGGTTTTATGGTCAAAATAATCAAAAATCAGGTTTTCATATGCGGTCAGGCGATTAGCTTCGGCTTTTACAAATTGGCGCACAATAAACCCTTCGCGCTCAATCCTGCGTTGCATGCCCTTGGAAAAGGCATCCATGTAATCAAGGGTTTTTTGAAACTCATGCAGGTTTTTTACATATTCGGTTGTGCGTATAAGTTGACAATAAATATGGTCAGGGTTTATTTGCTTGAGTTGTCTTTCAATTTTGCCTGCCACCGTTTTATCATAAAAATAGTGTACCTGGTATGGTTTGCGTGAGAATGCCGCAAGCAACAAACGCCAAACGAGTTTTATTTTTGCAAGTTTATGTACTGTAACCGATGCACACAGGGTTTTAAGATGTTCAATGTCTTTTTCATGTACAATTCCGTCATTCAGGCAAATCAAATGCACCTCATTGGTTTTTGACAAATGTTTTAACTGGTGATAGGCGCGAAGTTTATCGCCTTTTTCCAAAGGATAGGGAACACGTGAAACCAAAAAGGCAATTTTCATGCGGTTATAATTTGTTTTTAATGGTCGCATGGAATAATTTTCCCTCCCGCCTGTATATATATTCATGGCCAGTACTCACGCTTACGCTCAAGGAATAACCGAATAATAAAAATTAAGTAAATCGCGGCTCAGCAGGTTGTTGTCATATTTGTTTTGGGCCAGCAGTC
>DASPJQ010000750.1:0-2482 GCA_035628535.1 Flavobacteriales bacterium
TCTTTTGCAATTTCCGAATGCGGGCGCACTGGCAAAATGTCAACCGGGCGCAATTCAATTTCTTTCCTGCGCATAACAATACGCATTTTGCAGTTTTGAGAGCGACAGCTATCGCGCACAACAATTTTGACAGGATAAAAATCTTTTGCAGAAAGCATGATGGTGTCTTTACGCAGAACAGGCAGGGTAAATTGCCCCTTGTGATTGCCGAACAGTCCTTTGCCGGTGCGTTTGTTTACTACAAAAAAATTAAAACGAACCTGCGGATTTTCACTGTCAAAAACATTTCCGGAAATAAAAAGCGTATCGTTTTGCGCATTTGCGCACCCAAAGCTTATGATAAATGATATGAGTAAAAAATATCTGATATGATTTTATTAACACTCAAATTAAACCAAAATTAACAGTCCCTATTCGTTTTCAGGTTTTTTAACAGGCTTTTCGTTACCATCTGTGCCTGGAAGCTTTTTTTCTTCCTCGTCTTCCAGTTTTTTGGCTTCTTCAATGGTTAACGTCAACAGATTCTCAATGCCAAGGGCTTTTGCCTCTTTTGAGCGCAGCATTTTACGCAACGCAATTAACCCGATGCTTCCGCCCGGCAGGATGAAGATGCCGGTCATACCCACTGCCTTTAACGTATCGGTAAGTGTATTTTTAAGGTTTTTCGCAGCATCGTCATCGGTAAAAACTTTTCCTGATTTAAGGTCGCTCAACGCGTCCTGCGCATTGTCCTTAAGCTTAATGGCGGCTTTCTTGTTTTTAGCCAATTCAACTTTTAGTTTTGAGCGGCCTGTTTTAACTTTTGAAACAAGTTTTTTGTAATCACCCGAAATGCGTTCTTCAATTTCTTTCAGCATAAGGTTTTTATACGGTTTTAGACATTCAAAGTTCAATTATTTTTTGACATAACCACGCATATTTCATCAATATATAAACCTGTCACTGTCAACAATCGGTAAATTTATGTTAAAATCAAGATTATTTTTGCTAATTTTAGCCAGATGAAGTACCGACTGGATTCGCACGAACTTGAGTTCACCCATCCATTTAAAATCGCCCATGGAACACGAACAGGTACACAGGTATTAATACTGTCACTTGAGTACAGCAACCAAACCGGTTATGCCGAGGCCAGTTTTCCTCCATATCTTAACGAAACGCCAGAGGCCTGCCGGAAACAAATTGAAACGGTTGATTTGGCTTCCTGCGAAGCTTCACTCTATTCCCATGAATCGATTTCGTATGCTGTAAAAACCTTAAACCTTTCACCCTTTGCGCGAAACCTGGTTGTAAACGCGCTTACTGATTTGGGTGCAAAATTGAAAAAAATTTCCCTTGAGGATTTTTGTGGCATCACCAACCCCACAACACAACCAAAAACTTGTTTTACCCTTACAAAAAATGATTTGCCGCACCTGGTGCAAAAACTCAAACAGGCCAAAGAATTTACGCATTTGAAATTAAAACTTGACGGAGAAAAAGACATTGAATTCGCATCTACAATCCGGTACCTTACCCAAAAACCGTTTTGTGCCGATGTAAACCAGGGCTGGGAAAAAGTACCCATGGGACAAGTCCTGGAAACCATGGATGTATTGCGGCAACTGGATTGCGAGCTCATTGAACAACCCTTTTCAAAAACCAATTACAGGCGCCATGCCGAGTTGCGCGATAAACGCATTATTCCCATTTATGCTGATGAAAGTGTACAGAATGTGGATGATTATATACAACACGCCAGGAATTTTGACGGCATTAACATTAAACTGCTCAAAAGTGGTGGTATTGACCGCGCCCTGGCATTGGCACGGACAGCATCTGAAAAAAAATACGGAATTATAATTGGCTGTATGAGTGAATCATCGTGCGGGTGTGCTACCGCGGTTACACTGCAAAGCTATGCAAACTACCTTGACATTGACGGGCCATGGCTTATTAAAAACGATTTGTTCGAAGGTTTTTCCATTCAAAACGGCCGTTTTAATAAACAGTTTCACGAAGGAATAGGTGTAAAACCAAAACAGAAACTATGAAAAAACGAATGCGAAACGTAACTGTTAACGGTTTTTTTAAAGGACTTACCAAAGTTTATATTGGAATTATCGTAAGCATGATTATGCTTTCAGCAGTGTTTTATTACGTACGTATGATCAACGAAAACCCTCTACCGCCACCTTTTGACAAAACCCTTGCCCTAATTATTGCAGGCGTGGTGAGCGTTTTTTCAATTCTTGTAGCGCACCTGATTTATGCAACAATGACCAGGAAAATTCAAGGTATTGGCACGTTGGCAGGTAAAATGCACCAGTTTCGCATAGCCAATGTTATACGGTTTGCCATGAGCGAATTACCCATTATTATAAGCGTAGTGTTTTTTTTCTTAACCGGGTATTATGAATTGTTCATTTTTGCTGGAATCGGCCTGTTGCATTTTTTTACCTTGCTTCCGTCAAAACAACAGTTCATCTCACTCTTTAATCCT
>DASPJQ010000751.1:0-2874 GCA_035628535.1 Flavobacteriales bacterium
TCATGTAAAACACATGCGTACAAAGCACGGTGTTAAAAAGGTTAAAACGAAGCGTGCGCATATCTATCGGTGTAATTTGTTTAACAAAAGGTTTTTTATAATCATATTCCATTGAACGGTATGCAACTCGCTGATAAACTCACCCGTGACCAAACTCAATTTTGTTGACGGTAAACCTGCCGCCTGCTGTGCCTGGTTGCTTTTTTCACCGGTGGCAACCATTTTACCCTGGCGCTGCACCACAAATATGATGCTGGAGTCTTCGGTATAAAACTGGCCGTGTTTACTGCGCGGGGAATCGGGTGCGTAAACCGGCCGGATTTTTAGTGAACAAAAATCCTCATCATGATTATGGTCATAACTTTCGTTCATTTCTTCAATCATCATCCATTCGTCTTTTTTCAGTGCGCGTAAACCCGGTCCTTTAATATTGATGCGTATAAGGTCACCCGGGCGTGGCGAACGGTTTAATAATTCACCCTTGGTATTTACCAGCCTGAATGTACCTTCATTGTACCCGGTAAATACGTGCCAGTGGTTTATGTCGAATAACCTGTTGCGGGCTAACGCAAATAAGGCAATTGCTTCTTTATGACTAAATGCTTCAATCTGCTCTCCGGCCCTCCCATGATTACTCATGCTTTTGGTAATCATTTTACACTGCTTTTGTCATGCCCTTAAAAAGGCGCAATTGATATGCCACCTGCCAAAAGAAAAATTGTTTACCATAATGAAAAATATGCTAAAAACTGCAACCCTGTAGTTTACAAAATTATGCCGGATAAAAAATGGGGTAATCGGCTATAAAAAATCGGGGTTGGTGGGTAATTGTGCCTGCTTTAATAACCACCCCTTGCCAATTTGGCAAATTTATTCCCTGTATGAAGTGGTGATTCCAACCCCGTCAATGCAAACCCATTGATTTATAAACAGCCTTTGCAATGGCACGGGTTTTATAATATATTTATTAGAGATTTTTCAAAGATGTTTTGCAATACAGTTGCAGAATATTTTTACCTCACAGAGGGTAATGCTTGCAAAAAAGCATTGAAAAAACTCAGGAAGAGCTCTTCGGAGCTCTTCTTTTTTTAACTATAAAAATCTTTGACATAAACAAATTTCATAGGTTAGTGGTGGAAAACTTTTATGCCTCTCATTTTTGCATATTCGGTTTGCTTTAAGTCAAATTGAAAATTTTTCCGCGCTTTTTTTTTCATGAACAATTCATTTCCCGGCATAGCACTGGTTCGGAACGATTTTGGTGTATTAAACGCCAAGGCAAAAAACAGATTTAAAATTTATACATATGAGAGAAAAAAATTCTGGTCGGTACGGTAATACCGGCTTGCGTAACAATTCGGGCAATTCGCGCCTGCGCAACAGTTCAATGTTAAGCGGTACCAACCAATACGGTTCATCACGCAACCGGCAACGGGGAAAGTCCATGGGGTCTGGCGGCAATAAGTACACCAATAAAAACCGGGGACCCGGTTATATACCTGGTTACGGCAATGTAGGCTGGGCCGGTAATCAACGGAATGCTGGCCAGCAAAGCCGCTACAGCAACTGGAAGAACCCTTACGGGAATTATGGTTATGACGATAACCTGGAAACCTATAGTGGCGGACGTCACAGCTACGGCAGTTATGGCGATGATTATACCCATTACCGTAGCGGTAAGAGCTATAACAACAGCGGTGGGCGCACCGCTGGCGGGAACTGGGTGTATGACAAAGACCGCAATGAAGGTTCTACCCGTTACAATAAGTTTGTATACGGCAGGGGAATGAGCGGTGAATACCTTGACGATGACCAATACGATGAAATTGATGACTCGGCCGATGCTGACGATCCATATGGGAACGACAGCGAATATGAATATGCCTACGATGATTTTGATGAGTATAACGACCGCTATAACGATGATGAATACGAAGAGGAAGAAGAGGAGGAATTTGAGTTTATATCCACAGATGGGCGCTATTCGGGAAACCACGAAAGTTTTGACGATGATGATGAGGTATACCGCAATAACGATTATGAATACAATGATGAGGACGATTATGATTTAAATGAAAACACGCGCAATAACTCAAGAAATTCACCCAATAGCCGTTCCCGCAACGCGCGCAACCAGGAACGCAACAGCCGTATACAGGATGAACGCAGAACACCCTCGCAAAAGAAAAAAACCGGTGCGGGAAGCGGTAAGCAATCACACGGAAGGGCCTTGCAAGCTTCCAGCCGCAACGTTCAAAATGAGTCACGCAAAAATGCCACAGGGTCACGCAGCGCTACCATGAAAAATAAATTGCGCACAGCCTCCGGTAGCAGTCGTTCGAACCTCAACACCCAAACACGCACAAAATCCAAGCGATGACTTCCAAATTTATGATTGGTTTCCCGTTTTTGGAAAAAATGGCACACACAGGCATTGAATGTCATTGATTGTTAACAAACTTTAAATGCGGTAAAATTTTTGCACGATTTATTCCAGAACTTTTCGCAAGGTATTTTATCGCCCTGGATAAAATATACTGTGCCATATTTTAAAGGCAACGCTACGTAAAAAGCGGTGAAAATTTCAAAGGTCCTCCCCCCAAGGGGGGACCTTTTTTAATTAACCGCTGGATTACAACTATGAATACATCTTTTTTATACCGCAACAGTTTATCCATTGTTTTTTTATTGTTTTTCATCGGTTCATTGTGTGGACAGGCTTATACCGGTTGGCTTGAGCACAATGACTTTTTAAAAGATTACCAGGTAGCGCCCGTGCGTTTTGGTACATACCTAGTCAGCGGCCATTTTTTGCAGGCTACATTCGAAAACTGGGAAAGTGAATTTTTTCAAATGGCCTTATTTGTTATTCTT
>DASPJQ010000752.1:0-1999 GCA_035628535.1 Flavobacteriales bacterium
CCGTGCAATTACAGCAAATGAAACTACTGGGGATATTTATGTTGGCGGCCAATATGCTACTAATTCACCCGTACGTAACAACGCTTTTATTCTTAAGTACACGCCCACTACAACAGCAGGAACATCAAACGCATTGAATACTGCAATTTGGAGTATTTTAGGTGATAACACGTATCCTGGATATGATAAAATAAATGATCTCGATTTTGATGAGCAAACAAATAAGGTATACGGGATTGGACAATTTCAATCCGGTATGAAATTCAATCCCGGCTTATCGGTGCTTTCAACAACAAGTACTGATGCGTTTATTTGTGGATATAATGATTTGGGCGGCAGTTGCTCGCAAATTTTTCTATCAAAAGGTAATATTTCCGGAGCCGAAATGATTGGTGAAGGAATTGCTGTTGACGAGCAAAACAATATGGTTTACGTTACAGGAACATATAAGGGCAGTGCATCAAACCCCTTTAGCCTTGGTGCAGCCGCCTTACCTTCTGTTTCAAATTATGCAGCTTTCATGATCGGTAAAAATTACAACACTTCCGCAGCATGGAGTAAAAATGCATATGTTTCGTTGTCATCAGGCAACACATACGGTAAAGAAGTAAGCTGTGTAAATAATCGCGTGTTTTTCGTTGGTGAATTTTCCAGGAACACAGTGGCCATACAAGGTATCACAGGTACTTACAACTTTTTTGGGGCAAATTCCATAGGACCTGAAAATTTTCATGTATTTACCGCAACCTACAATTCGTCTGGAACCGGGTTAGTTGCTAATGTGACCCGAAGCGTTTTGGCAACGGATGTTGATTTTCACTCTGCAAAATCCATAACCGTTGATGAATACAACCATTGTTATATTGTGGGTCAATACGATGTAAAAATGTCTTACTTGAATCCGGGTACTCCCCCAAGCGCAAACCTGATAAGAACAGGTGTAGGGGCAAATGCCTATATAATGCGTGCAAAACAAAACACCGGTGAATTTAAACTGGCCGAGGCCGAATCAGATCAAGAAGATTTGGACGGAACGATAAGCGGTGGCCTGAAGGTATTTCCTAGCCCTACCAATGGCCATGTAACTATTGAGATCGAAAATTTTCACAACGAAACCGAAAAATTCAAGCTGATATTGTTCAATTCAACCGGACAACAACTCCAAACCATAAATATTACCAGCCAAAAAACAATCCTTGACCTTTCGCCACATGAAAACGGTATCTATTTGATTTCATTCAGCGATGGAACATCCAACGTTGTAACACGGATCTCAAAAGCGAACTAATGCCAACCCATAAACCAAATATTATGAAAAAATTGATTATTAGCAGCACCTTAAATTTTAAGGCATTTAAGCAAACACTGCCTTCGCGAAACAACTTTAAAAATCGGAAGAGTTTAAAAAACCTGTTTCTATCTGCATTATTAACTGCTCCTTTCTTTACTGCTTACGGCCAGGAACCGGAATTTGATCCGGAGCACCAGGAATGTGGTTTTTTAAGCGAGCCTCAGCCAGATGAAACTGAGAGGGCTGCTAATTGCAGTAATTCTTCAACAACTTATTTGAATAAATACCGAGCCCCCGGATTTTGGACCCCGGATGTCAACAATAATACTCCAATAAAAACCATAAAGATTAACTTTGTCGTTTTTCAGCAAGACGATGGCTCAGGAACGGGGGCCATGGTTGATAATGCGGTTGCACACACCCAATTCCAGCAATTGGTTGCGGATATAAATTATAGGTATTCACATTCAGAGATAAAAGGATACCCATCAACCTGCCAGCCAAGTATTGATTACATTACCGACACACGAATAAGGTTTGTATTAAACGATGTATTGTTCTTTCAAAACTCTGATATTTATAATGGCATAACTAGCGATGCAGATATGCTTCAATTAATTCATACTGCTTCACCGTCTTCAAAAAATTGTTTGAATATATGCATTGTGAAAATATTAAATGATTACCCGATTGAACCCAATAACGTGG
>DASPJQ010000753.1:0-4229 GCA_035628535.1 Flavobacteriales bacterium
GTCTGTCAGGTATGATTATGTGAACGGGTATGCTGATGTTGAAACCGCTGCGAACACCTATGGGGTTGATCCCACCAGTGAGGCGGTGATTGACGGTACACAATATTTTACACGCGGTTATATTACGGTTAAAAAAGAGACCTATAACAATGCCGGGTTTGATGTACACCCATTCAGGAAAGCCGGCTGGCAATACCTGCGTACCGAACGTTTTGACCTGGAATTAATAGAACCAGCTGAAACGCTAATTGGAGAAGCACTAACATCAAAACTTAAATTTTTCCTTGACATTGTAGGCGATATCCCAGATTTTATAGGTTATTACAATGCCTGTGCCACCAAGGGATACTGTTCAAAAATTGAATTGTCAAACGGAAGTGGCTTTGATGCCAAACCTTCGTTCTTACGGTTAAAAGTAACCGATTATAAAAAAACAGGGGGCGGCCATCGTGTAAACAAAATAACGTGGAGCGATAATTTTGCCGAAGGCCCTCAAACCTTAGGGAAGATATATGAATACGTAACAGTTGACGGAAAATCATCGGGTGTAGCCACCAGCGAGCCTATGGAAGGGAAAGAGGACAACACGCTCTCCTTCCCACGCTATTACTTAGCCGATCCCAACTCTATTTATAAACATGATCAGAATTTTGTAGAGGGGCCGGTTAATGAAGCCTATTTCCCGGTACCATCGGTAGGTTACTCACGTGTGGTTGTAAAAAATATTCCTTACACTGAAAATATTCCCGGCACAGGTACACCTGATGACGTAACCCACAACAACAACGGGATTGACGTGTACGAGTTTTACACAGCCAAAGATTTTCCTGTTTATAGTACGAGCACCAATATTTCGCACGCAGGATATAATGATTTTACAATTAAAATCCCCAAGGGTTATGATGCTTACCAATACAACGGATACTCACAAGGGTTTTATTGTGAGCTCAACGATATGCATGGGAAACCGCGGTCGGAGGCTACCTATAAAACCGGGGCCGATCTGTCATCATTGGCAACAGCTCCTATTCACAAACGCGAGTATAAGTACTTTACCAACAGCAACGGCACCCTGTTAAATACGGTGCCATGCTTAACCGCTGATGGCATTACGGAAAATGTGTTAATGGGCGAAGACTACGAATACTTTATTGAGCAAAAAGAACATCAGTCAAGCATAACAACTATTGGGAAAGCCGCTAATACCGATGGATTATTGGGGCTTCCAATTCCAACCCTGTTCCCTATTGAAAACTCCGAATCGGATATTTTCAGGAGCACAGCCACCAATAAAATTGTACACCGCAAAGGAATTTTAAAAGAAATTGTGGAGAACAACGAAGGTGAAATTACCCGCACCACCAATTTGTATTTTGATGCGCTTACGGGCGATGCTTTGCTGACCAAGGTGAACAACTCCTTTAACAAACCGGTATACAATTACAACTATGCCGGCCACTGGTATTACAACGGCATGAAACCCGCTTCAGACAATACCGGGGCGCTAATATACATGGCCGATGCAAGCAGTGGGAACATAAGCCTCACTAACGCATGGCAATATGTATATGAGGGCGACCAGTTGATGATAACCGCCAACGGCAGCGGAAATTTTCCCAATGGAACGTTGCTGTATGTAAACAACGTTGACCAGAACGATTTTGACGTGGAGGATGTGGACGGGATTGCTCCCGCCACGCTTGCCGATGTTACTCTCAAAGTCATGAAAAGCGCACACAGTAATTTACAAAGCGTGGCCTGCGGGAACATTGAGTCGTTGCAAGACCCGGTTGCCAACAATTCCAATGTATTTGTCATGTTTAATAAACTTGTAAGCGGGGTGGTGAACGATGATAATTATTCAATGCCAAATGTGCTGACCTGTGCCAGTGGAGAAGGCGACAATTATTACCGTACAGCTTCCATTAACGTTACATCAACCTACCTTGAAATACTGAGCGCTGGAGAAGGTGAGTGCGAAATACAAATCAATTTTCCGGCAACGCTGGGCCGTTCACCATTGCTAAAAGAATTTAAATTTTTATCGTTCAGCGTTGAATCGGGCGTCATGCAGGTGCAGGACCTGGTAACAGGCGATGTGATGACCTGTACGCTGAGTGGTCCTTATGCAGCAAGTTGGGCCATATGCTGGAAACCTTGTTTTACGGTGTTGAATGCGGGTGCGGCCGAATTCCACAACAACAGTTGGTCGTATGATTACGATGATGTGGGTGATCCTGTTATGAAAAAACGCACGGTTAACGGTGGCACCACGCACACCGTTTCAACTACGGGAAGCGATTTCCACTACGGCAAAAAAGGAATTTACCGGGTCAAGAAGAACTATGCGTACCAGGTGGCGCGCCAGCAAAGCTATACCAGTTTGGGTGATGCCAAAACAAAAATAGGGATTGACGGTGAGTTTGATGAGTTCACTCCCTTTGATTGGGTAACCGGTGGCAATTCACACTGGACCTGGGCACAGGAAATGACACGGGTTTCGCCCTATGGCACTACGCTTGAAACAACCGACCGCAGCGGCATATATGCAGCCACGTTAGTGGGCTATGACAACAAAACCGTAACGGCACAGGCGGCCAACAGCTCATATTTTGAAACCGCTTTTGATGCCTTTGAAGACCACGGAGGCACCTACGGTTTTCGCGGGCATTTTGAACTGAAGCTTGATGATAACTCGGCACAAACCATAAGCACTACACAAGCGCATACCGGCACGACATCAGCCGTGTTAAGCGCCACCAAAAAAAGCGTGCACAATTTTACCGGGGTTGCAGGCGGCAGTTTGCCCACCGGAAATTATTTCCGCGCGGTGGAAAATAAAAAATACCTGGCCAGCGGTTGGTTCCACCTCTCGGACCATACCCATGTGCCCAACATTAAAGTGAAAGATGTTACCACAGGTACTTATATAACCCCATTTGTGACCTACAACGACTACCCGGCCATTGAGAACTGGAAAAAAATGGAAATAGGGTTTGAGATTACTGACGATACACACCAGTACCGGATTGAATATTACATTATGAATAGTACGAACACCACGCAGCAAAGCGGTTATCTGGACGATATACGTGTGCAGCCCTTTGAAAGCGCCATGGTGAGCATGGTATATGACCCGCTTACCCTGTGGAAAATTGCCGAACTGGACAACCAGAACTTTGCCACATTTTACAATTACGATGAAGAAGGCAATGTGGTGCAGGTGAAAAAAGAAACCGTGAACGGAGTGGTTACCATTGGGACGTCACGGAGCAGTTTGAATAGACAATAAAGATAAAAAGTAAGATTTCAGAAGTCAGAAGTTTGATTTATGCCGGTTTGAAATTAAATCATACTTCTAAAATCTCAAATCATAAATAAAAAAATATGGTTACATCATTTTTAATGGGAATTCTTATTGCCCTTACACCAGTTGATGCAAGGCAACTGCTGGCAAAAACCCTGGATAATTATGCCAATGCAAAAGGCCTGGAGGTTCATTATACGATTATTGCTGCCGGTGCGGGTAAAGAAAAAGCGCAGTATTACGCCAGCGAAAACGGCAGTTATTATGAAGATGAAAGCAGCATAATGCTGGTGAACAAAAACTATGTGGTGTTGGTGAAACACCGCGAAAAAAAAATAACCGTAACACCAAGGCTTGATGGAAAAAAAACCGCAACCCCAACCGATGGATTTGAACAGGCAAAAAAGGGGCTTGAAAACTATACACTTAAGGCAACCGAACAAGGAAGCATGGTGCGTATAGCGGTTGTGGGCACAAGTGCCATAAGCGATGTGGTGTATGAGCTGAATAAAGCAACAGGCACCCTGGTTAAAATGGAGTATACAATTGCTCAACCGGCCGGTAAAAAAAACACGAAAACGGTGATCGAATATACCAAAACCGATTTTAATAAAAAATTTGATAAGGATTTTTTCGCTGAAAAAAGGCTTGTGAAAAAAAGCGGTAAACAATTTGTTGTCACAGATGAAAAATATAAAGAGTATAGAATTGTTGATTTGACCGGCAAGAATTAACACAAATATTTTTTACTCACATTGACACAATAGCAGCATAGAAATGCAGCTAAAACGATTAGGAGGGCACAAAAATTAAGCTACGGATTTACACAGATTACGCAGATTTTTTTAAACAGAGATTAACCGATTCAACATATGACCAGTATAAAATTATTGTTTTTACTTACGGCTGTTTTTTTTGCTTT